>JAPPHP010000172.1 GCA_028821035.1 Gammaproteobacteria bacterium
CGTGTCCTGGACGGTGGACTCCCGGCGCTCCGCCGTGACCACGATCTCTTCGAACTGCCGCCTGCCGGCGTCTTCCGAACCCTCGTCCGCCTCTTCGGCGAAGAGGGCCGGAGGCGCGAGCAGGAAGCCCGCCAATGCGATGGCTTGAAAGTGTCTCATCACCGAGCGAATCCTCCTCTGGGAACTTCACGCTACGACCGCGGCGAACCGACGCGGCCGAGTGCGCCGGGAGGCGGCGCAATATACAGGACAAGACCCTTGTGTTTCAAAATGTTACACGGCTACATGCGTACTGCTGTGCAGCCTCTCGCCCGGCGGGCGGGCGGGTGTGCGGCCGCCCCGCCAGGCGAAGCCCCTCGATGGGCCGGGCGCCGCGGTCCGTTCAGTGATCGAAGACGATGACGCTCCGCGCCACCTCGCCGGTCTCGAGCGCCAGGAGCGCGTCGGTGACGTCCGCGAGACCGATGCGGCTCGAGACCATGTCGTCGAGGTGCAGCTTGCCCTGCAGATAGAAGTCCACGAAGCGCGGCATGTCCACGCGGAAGCGGTTCGAGCCCATCATCGATCCCTGGATCTTCTTCTCCTGCAGGAAGTCCGGCCCGTGCAGTTCCACCATGTGGCCGGGCGGGATCATGCCGATCACGGTCGCCATGCCGCCAGGGCGCAGCATGCGGAACGCCTGCTCGGCCGTGGCCTTGAGCCCGATCGCCTCGAAGGAGTAGTGCACGCCGCCACTCGTGAGGTCACGCACCTGCTGCACCACGTCTCCGGCACTCGCGTCCACCGCGTCCGTCGCGCCGAACTTGCGCGCAAGGTCCAGCTTCGAGGCCACCATGTCCACGGCGATCACCCGTGCGGCGCCGGCGATGGCCGCGCCGTTGATGGCCGAGAGCCCCACGCCCCCGCAACCGATCACGGCGACCGTAGAGCCCGGCTCCACCGCCGCCGTGTGGATGGCCGCCCCGACGCCCGTCGTGACGCCGCACCCGATCAGCGCGGCGCGGTCGAGCGGCATGTCCTCGCGGACCTTCACGACGGAGTGCTCGTGCACCAGCATCTGCTCGGCGAACGAGCTCAGGTTCGCGAACTGGGCGAGTCCGACGCCTTCCTTCGACAACCGCGGGGTGTCCTTCGGACCACGGCGTACTTCCGGCTCCTCGCACAGCGACATGTGGCCGGTCAGGCAGTACTCGCAGTGCCCGCAGAAGACGGACAGGCAGGTGATGACGTGATCGCCCGGCTTGACGTAGCTGACGTCCGAACCCACCTGCTCGACGATGCCTGCAGACTCGTGGCCGAGCACGATCGGCAACTGTCCCGGATAGGTCCCGTTGAAGAAGTGCATGTCGGAGTGGCAGACGCCCGCGGCCGCAGTACGTACGAGGACCTCCCTCGGCCCGGGCTTGTCGATGGTGATCTCCTCGACCTCCATCGGCACGTTCACCTCCCGAAACACGGCCGCCTTCATGGCTCTCCTCCTGTCCTCGGCTATCGCTCGCGAGTGTGCCCTTGGCACGTGCCGATTTCCACCGCCGCGCCATTGGACTCTGCCGGCGGCCACGGTAGGCTGCCACTCACGAAACGGGAGCCGCCGACATGAGACGACCTGCCCTCGAGCTCCCGCCGCTCGACGCCGAGATCGAGCGCCTGTCCCTCGGGGAGTACGTACGGGAACTCGACGACCAGGGGCTCTGCGTCGTGCCTCCGGAACGCACGGGCTTCGGGCCCGACTTCGCCGAACGGGGACGCCGGGCACTGTTGGCCGTAGCTTCGGAGCAGACCGGCGGCCGCTTCGACCTCGCCGACGGCTGCATCGACGAACTGGATGGCCGGGCGGGCGCGATCGGCCAGTTCTTCGTCACGCACCTGATCTACGCGGGCCAGGAACACGGTCCGGACGTGGGGCGCGTGTTCGAGGAGGTCGTCGTGAATCCGGTCAAGAAGGCTATGTTCCGGCACCTGCTCGGCGACGTGCACCGCATGTCGACGTCCAACGGGTGGATCAAGTGGCGGACGCCCGACAGCCACGAGGGCCCGTTCACGACGCCGCTGCACGCGGACACGGACCCGGCCGCGCCGAGGCCCTGGCCGACAGGCACGCCCTACGTCGCCAACATGAACTGGCTGCTGACCGACTACAGTCGTGACGACGGGGCCTTCTGCTACGTGCCGGAGAGCCATCGCCGGGGCACCACGCCGCGCTTCCCGGAAGCCGCGGCGAAGGCCGTCCCGGTGGAAGCGCCGGCCGGCTCTCTCATCATGTTCCACGGGGCCACCTGGCACGGGTCGTTCCGCAAGCGAACTCCGGGACTGCGGCTCAGCATCCACGGCCTGCACTGCCGGCCGTACTACATCCCCCAGCACGACTACCGGGGCAACGTCGCGGCCGAGACGTTCGCGCGCAGCGCGGACCCGGACTACCTGCGCATGCTGGCGCGCGAGGACGACCCGTGGCTGCAGGAGCGGCAAGGCGGGACTTTCGCCGCGCCGAAGGTGAAGCTCCCGGCCCCCGAGAAGTAGGCGGCGCGCCTCAGGACAACTTTCCGGCCGCCAGCATCGCCGCGGCGTCGAGCGCCGCGCCGGCGCCGGTCGGGTCGGCGATGCCCCGGCCCGCGATATCGAACGCCGTCCCGTGATCGACGGAGGTCCGCACGAACGGGATGCCGAGCGTCGCCGTGACGCTGTGGTGGAAGTCGTGCACCTTGACGGCGATGTGTCCCTGGTCGTGGAAGAGCGCGAGCACGACGTCGAACTCGCCGGCGATGGCGCGGTTGAAGACCGAGTCCGCCGGGATCGGCCCCTCGGCATTGACGCCGGCGGCGCGCGCATCCGTCACCGCCGGTCCGATCTCGTCGATCTCCTCGCGCCCGAGCAGTCCCCCCTCCCCGCCGTGGGGATTGAGGGCGGCCACCGCGATGCGCGGCGCCGCGAGTCCCCAGCGGGTGAGCGTGTCGTGCGTCAGCCGCAGCTTCTCGAAGACGTTCGACCGGGTGACGTAGCGGGCGGCCTCGATCAACGGCTTGTGGGTGGAAAGATGCACCACCTTCAGGCCAGGCGTCATCAGCATCGTGGCGGTCCACTCGACGCCGGCCAGGCGCGCGAGGATCTCCTGGTGGCCGATGTCGTCGACGTAGCCCGCGGCGTGGATGGCTTCCTTGTTGATGGGACAGGTCATCATCGCCGCCGTCCGGCCAGCCAGCGCGTCCCGCGCGGCGGCCTCCACGGCGCGCACCGCGATGTCTCCGCAGACGGCCGACACCTCCCCCATCCGGAAGTCCGCCGGCGCCTCGATCCCGACATCGATCAGCGGCCACTCCGGCTCGGACCAGTCTACGGCCGCGACGTCCGTCCAGCGCCTGAAGGATACGGTCGCCTGCGCTGCCTCGGCCCCCTTCTCCAGGGCCCAGCCCGCTCCGTACAGCGCCAGCCGCGTCGCGCCGCGGTCGATCGAATCGAGCGCCTTGACCAGGACCTCCGGCCCGATGCCTGCAGGGTCGCCCAGCGTGACGCCGATGACGGGCGGAGCGCTCATGCGCCGTCGGCCGTGTCTCCTCCCGTAAAGAGCTCCGTCCCCTCCACGGTCAGGCCGAAACCGTCGAGGCCGACGTAGTCGATGTCCCGGGCGGCGAGGATCCGGATCGCCGTGAGGCCGAGGTCCTTCAGGATCTGCGCGCCCACGCCCACCTCGAGCCACTCCGCCTGGCGCGCGTGTTCGCGTGACTGCGGCTGCGATTCATCGAGGCTGTCGAGCGGAACGCCGACGAAGCCGCTCCGCAGGTAGATCAGCACGCCGCCCCCGAGACGCGACAGGTGCCCGAGCGACAGGTCGAGCAGGGTCGAGTCGTGTTGCGTCTGGGGCCCGAAGATGTCCTCCACGAGGCGCTCGCGGTGGATGCGCACGGGCACCGGCCCGGAGTCGATGCGCCCGAACACGAGCGCCAGGTGCTCCGCGTCCTCGAACTTCGTGCGATATGCGTACGCGCGGGCGCGGCCGACGCCGGTCTTGACGTGGAACTCCCGGGTGCGTTCCACGAGCCGTTCCCGCCGCTGCCGGTGGGCGATCAGGTCCGCGATCGAGATGATCCTGAGGTCGTGCTCCCGCGCGAACTCGACCAGGCTGTCGAGGCGCTTCACCGTGCCGTCGTCGTTCACGATCTCCGCCAGCAGGCCCACCGGCGGGCAACCCGCCGCGGTCGCCAGGTCGATGGAGGCTTCCGTGTGCCCGGAGCGGACCAGGACCCCTCCGCGCCGCCCCACCA
>JAPPHP010000365.1 GCA_028821035.1 Gammaproteobacteria bacterium
GCGGCAGCCTCCTTGTCCCGGGACGGCACGATCGTGTGGTTGAGTTCCATGGTACGGACCCGCAGCTTTGCACGACGGTGGACGATAACGCGCCCGCACATCCGAGGCCAGCGGGCGCACGACGGACCGCGGACAGTGTCCCGAACCTGGGGCTACCGCGCAGCGTCACCCAGGACCGCGGCGCCTCTCAACGCCGCTCGGGCGAGCGTTTCCCCTCTCCGGCGCGCCGCCACAAGCTCATCCTCCTCCAGCGAGGCGTGACAAGAGGCCCCGGCACCAGCGAGCCCCGGCGACCCTGCGCTCAGAGCCTGCGCAGCAAAGCGGTAGGGGGCCGCCGCGAGGCAGTTGCTGCGCCCGACATGCGGCGCCTCTGCGATGGCGTCCGCCACCTTCGGTGGCATCTTCCCGCGGTGGAAGTCCGCCAACGCCAGGAAACCTTCCAACGGCTCCCGTCCCGCCCGGCGCAGCAACAGGCTCTCTACCGCTTCCTGCCGCCCAAGCACGTGCGCCCACGTCTCCACCGCGACTGTCCGCCGCCCGTCGTACCCCGCGCCCGTCAGGAAAGCCATCCTCAGGAGATCGAATGCGGTGACATAGTCGGCCAGGGGGACACCCGAGGCGGGATGCCTCCCCGCGTACTCAAGGTAGGACAGGTTCCGAACCCAGGTCCTCCCCCTGACCGTCGCCACCGTGAAGTCGAACAGCCCCGTCAGCACAGGCAGGGCATCCAGCGCGACGGAGACCCTTCGACATAGCGCCCGCCCAACCTCCCTGGCCCGGGGGTTCCACGTCCGGCACCAGGCTCACCGTACCCGGAGCAACTGCGCGAGGCCGCTCCGCCATCTCGAGCACCTCGCAGAGGCGCATCACCTGAACCACCCTGAAGAATGCCTCGGGGCGGCACTCGGCGGAGTAGATGGGGCGCGCCGGCGTCATCGCCTCCATGCAGTCCCCGCTCGCCGTCGCCGCCTGCACGTCCGCGAGGATGCCGTCGACCTGGGCCCGGATCTGGCGATATGACGAGGGGGTTGCCCGAAAGAGGAAATGGCCGGGGAGCGGCGCGTCGAGGTACGTGTCGTCGGCGGGCGGACTGTCCTCGCCCGCGTGCGGCAGCGCCAGGAGGACAGCTGCGGACCCAAGCGCAAACAGCAGCAGGCGCAACCCTCCTTCCGCCAGGCTTCTCGCCTTTGCCCCGAGTACGGTCCCTACCGTCACGCCCCTACGGCCGCACCCAGATCGGCGAGGACCAGCCGCGCTGCTGCTCGGTGGGCGCTACGTCGTCGGGCAGGTCGACGTCGGCGCTCAGCGCGAGGCGCGTCGGCCAGCGGCAGGTCGGATTCTCCAGCACGCGCACGTAGTAGAACGCGTGCCGGTCCGGGGAGTAGTCCGGGTCGACGAAGCGCGCCTGCAGTTCCGCGGCGCCGCCGGCGTCGTCGCGTTCGCAGGTCCCGAGGTCCACCGTCGCCGCGGTCGGCGTGCACTTGCCGTCCTCGCCGGGCTCCCGGCCCCCGGAACAGGCGACGTCCCGTACGCGCTGCATGGGGTCCCCCACTGCGGGATCTTCGACCCACCCCTTCACGACCTGGATGCGGTCCAGCGATGGTCCGTCCGGATCGGACATCGCCCAGACCCAGAAGGACGGTTCCGTGACACCCGCCAGCTCGCCTCCCATGGGCACGCCGCCGGCGTAGGCCGCGGCCAACTGTTCCTCCACGTTGCCCATCTCCGCGGGCAGGTCGCCGGCGAAAAACCGGATACGCATCCGCGAACCGCTGGTGCCGAAAGCCTCGCGCCGCGTGAGCGCATCGAAGATGTCCTCCCGCGTGTTCGCCTCGGCCCAAACACCGGCCAGACCGCCCATGTTCACGCGCCGGAAGGCGCCGATGACGATGTGCTCCGCCTGAAGCGCCTGGCGCACGGCAGCCGCATCGCCGAGCGCCGGCACGAAGTTGGGCGGTACGTCTCCCGTGGTATTGCCCGGATCCGAGGTGTGCGTGTCCATCGAGCCGATCATCCCGTAGCGGAACTGGTTCGGACGGCCTTCGGCGGCAAGCTGGATGCCGTCGAGCAGGGCATCCCGGATGAACGACGTCTCCGATGCGCACCGTTCCGTCTCACCCTCCGCGCAGACGGGAAAGAGGTTTCCGAAGTCGCAGTCCTCGTCCGCTGCGCCGACCCCGACCTGGCACTCGGAGGTGCCCTTGAACTGGGTCACCTCCGCCAGGCGGTCCATGCGCACGATCCGTTCGAGGTCCGCCTCCGTATAGGGCGAACCGTCCTCGTCATTGAGGGAAAAGGCCAGGCCCCAGGAGAAGTTCGTGTTGTGCGGAATCGTCAGCACCTGGCAGGGGGGCGTGCAACTGGCGTCGAGCTGCGCGAAGAACTCCCCCTGATCCCGTACGTCCATCGAGGAGACCGCGTGCGGAATCACCTCCTCCCCCCGGAAGATGACGTTCCGGTGCAGCATGCCGAACTGCGGCAGCAGGGGCGTGAACTCGTATCCGATGAGCGCCGTGAAGGCGCCCGGGGCGTCGGCTTCGTTGGCCGCCCGCTGCACGCGCTCCCAGGTCGAGCGGGCGTATTCCAGGCACGTGGCCTCGCCGTCGGGACACACGCCCGGCAGCCGCGCCGCCGGCCGCAGTACGCCGCGCGCGAAACCCGACCGGAAGCGCTCGTCCGCGTCAACGGCCCCGCCCACCACGGCGCACAGTTCCGAGCCGTCGAGCGGGCCGCCTTCCGAGCAGGCATGGATCGCGTCGAACCCCTCTGCATGGTCCGTCAGCGCCACGAAGTCGAGCGGTTTCGCCAGCCGGGCCTCGATTCCGTTCGGCAACTCCACGGTTTCGCCGCGCGCGAACCGATAGGCGTCCCGCGGACCGACGCGGTTACCGAAGCCGTAGGCGTCGTTGGAGAGGCTCGTGTGCACATGGAGGTCGCCGAAGAAGGCACGCCGCAGCGGGTAGCGTTCGACTTCCCGTTGGGCCGCCCAATCGGCGGCAGCGTCCGCAGGCGCTTCCGCGGCCTCTTCCGTGTCCTGGCTGCACGAGGCGGACAGGAAGACGGCGGCCGTCAGCACCGCCGCCAGCGACAGAATCCTCCGGTTCATCTTCCCTCCGCTTCGTCCCCTCCGTGCGACCTGCCCTATCCCGGCTTCATCCAGATCGGCGACGACCAGCCCCGCTCCTGCTGGGTAGCCGGCGTGTCCTCCGGCAGGTCGACCCCAGCGCGGTTCGCGAGCCGGGTGGTCCAGCGGCAGCTCGGGTTCTCGAGTACCCGCACGTAGTAGAACGCGTGCACGTCCGGGCGGTAGTCCGGGTCGGTGAAGCGCGCCGACAGTTCCGACGCGCCAAGGTCCCCTACCGCTTCGCAGGTCTCGTGGTCCACCGTCGCGGCGGTCGGTGGACAGCGCCCATCTTCGCCCGCCTCGCGGCCGTCCGAGCAGGCGATGTCCCAGACGCGGTGCCTCGGTTCGTCATCAGCCGGCCCGACGACCCAGCCCTTGACGACCTGGATGCGGTCCAGCGCCGGTCCGTCCGGGTCATGGACGGCCCACGCCCAGAATGACGGCGACGCGGCCGCAACCAGTTCGCCGCCCATGGGTACGCCGCCGGCATAGGCCGCCGTCAACTGCTCCTCGCCGTTGCCCATCTCGGCCGGCAGGTCGCCGGCGAAGAAGCGGATGCGCATGCGCGAGCCGCTGGTCCCGAACGCCTCGCGCCGCTCGAGCGCGTCGAAGATCGCTTCGCGCGTGTTGGCTTCGGCCCAGACGCCGGCGAGGCCGGCGACGTCCGTCCGGCGGATGGGGCCCACCACCACGTGCTCGGTCTCCAGGATGCGTCGCGCCACCATCCCGAGGCCGCTGAGCATGCCGAAGCGCGTCGCGGCGTCCGCCCGCGTGTTGCCCGCATCGGAGTTGTGCGTGTCGGTCGAGCCGATCATGCCGTACCGGAACTGATTGGGTTTGCCCTCGCTCGCGAGCCGGATGCCGTCGAGCAGCGCGTTGCGCAGGAACGAGTTCGGCTCGGCGCACTGTCCCGACTCCCCCGGCCCGCACGGCGGGAAGAGGTTGCCGAAGTCGCATTCCTCGTCCGCCGCGCCGACGCCGACCTGGCACTCGGAGGTGCCCTTCATCTGCGTTACCTCGACGAGGCGATCGATCCTGAGGCGCCGTTCGAGGTCCGCTTCGGTGTAGGAAGTACCGTCCTCGTCCTCGCGCGAGAACATCGTGCCCCACGAGTAGTTGCTGTTGTGCGGGA
>JAPPHP010000354.1 GCA_028821035.1 Gammaproteobacteria bacterium
CCGGCAACCTGGGCGCCGCCAACCCCACCGTGTTCCGACAGCTCATGAACACGCTGCGCGGTGCGGTCCAGCGCAGCGGGGACGAGGTACTGGCGCGCGGGTAGGCCCGATGCCACGGGTGTTCGGCCCGTGCCAGATCATACGGTTGACCCTCAGACTTGCAGAGTTCAGACTAGTTGCAAACTAGTCTAGATTCTTCTCATGACTCAAGTCGGCGCCTTCGAGGCCAAGACCCACTTACCGAAGTTGTTGGAGCAGGTGCGCAATGGTGCAAGCTTCGTGATCACCAAGCACGGCCACCCGGTAGCGGAGTTGATCCCCGTGCGTACGGCCGATTCCGACACCGTACGCACGGCAATCGAGGGCCTGAAGTCCTTCCAGCGGCGCCATACCCTGGACGGACTGTCCGTCCGCGAACTGATCGAGGAAGGCCGCCGGTACTGATGGCCTTCGTACTCGACTGCTCGGTGTCCATGGCGTGGCTCTTCGCGGACGAAGCGCACGCCGGCGCCGACGCCCTGCGAGAGTCCCTGACAGAGCAGCACGGCGTCGCCCCGGCGCTCTGGCCCACCGAGTTGGCGAACGCCTTGCTGACCGCGACCAGGCGGGGACGAATCTCGGTCGACGAGTGGCCGGCGCTGGGCCGACAGCTCCGGGCGCTGCCCATTGAGGTCGACCCCGTCGCGCTACCGGCGGTGTTGGATCGGGTCCTGCCGATGGCGGACCGGTACGGTCTGACCGTCTACGACGCCACGTATCTTGAACTCGCGATACGGCGTGGCCTGCCGCTCGCTACGCTGGACCGGCGGCTTGCGGAGGCCAGCCGCGCCGCCGGAGTCGCGCTCTGCCTGTGAGCCCCGGCCCCGGGCCGGTCAGGACGACTGGTCCGCCGCTTCCTTCTCCGGCAGCATCAGGTCCTCCTTCGTCACGCCGAGGGCGAGGAGCATGTTCGCGGCCACGTAGATCGAGGAGTAGGTCCCGACCACGACGCCGATCGTCAGGGCGGTCGCGAAGCCCTGGATCTGCTCTCCGCCGGCGATGAGGAGGGCGAGCAGCACGAGCAGCGTCGTCAGCGAGGTCACCAGCGTGCGTTCCAGGGTCTCGTTCAGGGAGCGGTTGATGATGTCCACCGGCTTGCCCCGCCGCACGATGCGGAAGTTCTCCCGGATCCGGTCGGACACGACGATGGTGTCGTTCAGGGAGTAGCCGATGACCGCGAGCACCGCGGCGAGTTCGGCGAGGTTGAAGGTCCAGCGGAACACCGCGAACGCCCCGAGCGTCACGATCACGTCGTGCACGAGGGCCGCGACCGCGCCGATCGCGAACTTCCCGGTGAACCGGAACATGATGTAGACCATCACGACGAAGAGCGCCACGAGCATCGCGATGCCGCCCTGCTCGGTCAGTTCCTCGCCAACCGCCGGTCCGACCACCTCCGAGCGCCGCGGCGCCACCCCCGGCCAGACGCTCCGGAGCGTCTCGAAGATCTCGTCGCCGATGGTCGATTGGTCCCTGTCCGCGACCGGCGGCACGCGGATCAGCACCTCCGTCTCCGCCCCGAAGTTCTGCACCACGGCGTTCCCGAAGCCGCTGGCGCCGAGGTGCTCGCGGATGGCGGGCAGGTCGGCGGCGCCGTCGAAGCCCACCTCGACCAGGGCCCCGCCGGTGAAGTCGAGTCCCCGGTTGAGGCCGGCGAACGCGATGGCGCCGATCGACACCGCGATGAGCACGCCCGACACGACCGTCGCGATGAGCCGGGCGCCCATGAAGTCGAAGTTCGGAGTCTTCACGTCCGTTCCCTCAGATCGCCAGGGCTTCGACCCGACGGCCGCCATAGATGAGGTTGACGACCGCCCGCGATCCCATGATCGCCGTGAACATCGAGGTGACGATGCCGATCGCGAGGGTCACGGCGAAGCCGGCCACCGGCCCGCTGCCGATCGACAGCAGGATCAGGGCCACGAACAGCGTCGTCACGTTGGCGTCCAGGATGGTCAGGAAGGCGCGGTCATAGCCGGCCTGGATCGCCCGCTGCGGCGGGGAGCGCGCCTGCTCCTCCCGGATGCGGGAGAAGATCAGCACGTTGGCGTCCACGGCCATGCCGACCGTGAGCACGATCCCCGCGATTCCGGGCAGCGTCAGCGTGGCGCCGAGGATCGACATCACGGCCACGAGGATGATGAGGTTGAGCGTCAGCGCCGCGTCCGCGATCAGCCCGAACACCTTGTAGTAGAGCGGCATGAAGATCAGCACCAGCAGGAAGCCGGCGCCCACCGCGTACATGCCGCGCTCGATGTTCTCCTCGCCGAGGGAGGCCCCCACCGTCCGCTCCTCGACGATGCGCATCGGCGCCGCGAGCGCCCCCGCGCGCAGCAGCAGCGCGAGTTCCTGCGCCTCGCGCGCGGACAGCCCCGTGATGCGGAAGTTGTAGCCGAGCGCCGCCTGGATCGTCGCGACGCTGATGAGCCGCCGGTCCTCGCGCGGCACGACCGACCCGTCCGCCTGCTTCACCGGCTTCTGCTCGATGAACACGATCGCCATCGAGTGCCCCACGTTGGGCGCCGTGAAGTCGTGCATCCGTTCGCCGCCGATGCTGTCGAGGGTGATGTTCACCTGCGGCAGCGAAGTCTGCGGGTCGTACCCCTGCACGGCGTTCGTGACCCGGTCCCCGGTCACGATGATCGTCTTCTGGAGCCGTCGCACCCGTCCCTCGTAGACCATCTCCTCGATCTCCGACGGACGGTCGTCGGGCATCGCGAGCAGGTGGAACTCGAGGTTCGCGAACTTGTCGAGGATTCGCTTCGCCGCGGAGGCGTCCTGCACGCCCGGCAGGTCCACGACGATGCGGTTGCTGCCGAGCCGCTGCACCAGGGGTTCCGACACGCCGATCTCGTCCACGCGGTTGCGCAGGCTCACCATGTTCTGGTTGATCGCGTAGTCCTCGATCTCGTCGATCTGCGTCTCGTCGATCTCGATGGCGAGCCCGGGACGACCCGCCACCTCCGCGGGGCCGATCTTGTAGTTCGGTTGCGGATAGTCCTCCTCGAGCACTCCCAACGCCCGATCGCGCTGCGGCGCGTCCGCGAAGGCGATCTGCATCGCGTTCCCCACGACCATGTCCCCGGTGCGGACGTACCGGATGCGCTCCTCCCGCAGGCGCACCCGGACATTCTCGGCTTCGTCGCCCAACCGCTTCGAGATCGCGCTGTCGATGTCGACCTCCAGGACGAAGTGGATGCCTCCGGACAGGTCGAGCCCTTTCGCCATGGGCTTGCCGCCGATGGACTCGAGCCAGGCCGGGGTCGTGGAGGCCAGGTTCAGCGCGATGACGAACGCCCTGACTTCCCCGGCCGGGTTCAACGCGGCGTCGAGCACGGCCCGGCCCCGCAACTGGTCCTCGTTGGAGCCGACGCGTATGAGCGCGCCTCGAGGCATCAACTCGCTGCCGACCACGTCGACGTCCTCCACCTCGAGGGCCGCCACCGAGTCACTAAGAAACAGCGCGTCGATCGGCCGGTCGCTGCCGTCCGGCGAGATCTGCAGCGCGTGGTCTGGCGGGAACAGGTTCGGCGCGGCGTAGAGGAAGCCGAGCACCACCACGGTGAGAATGACGAGGTAACGCCAGAGGGGATACCGGTTCAGCGGGCCCCGCGTGGCTTCGCGGGCGCCGAACATGTTCTCGCCGAGAACGCCGCGCTCAGCCATCGGGGAACTTCGAGCCGGACGCCTCGCGCCTGCGCGGCCAGCGACACGCCGACGCGCAGATTTGGCGTTGACGTAGCACTAGTCGTCGAGCGCCTTCAGCGTGCCCTTCGGGAGCGTGGCGCCGACCGCGTTCTTCTGCACGCGCAGTTCGACGTTGTTGGCCACCCGGACCTTGACGAAGTCGTCGTCCACCTTGGTGATCTGTCCGGCCACGCCGCCGGAGGTGATCACCTCGTCGCCCTTGGACAGACTCGCCATCAGGCTGGCGTGTTCCTTGCGGCGCTTGCTCTGCGGGCGCCACAGCAGGAAGTAGAAGATGGCGATGAAGCCCCCGATCAGGAGCAGGTCCATCATGCCGAAGCCGCGCCCCGCGCCGCCCTCGGCCGCGTATGCGACGGGTTCAAGGAAGTTCACCGCTTGCGTTCCAACCGTGTGCGAGGGTCTCGACGAGGGCGGGCAATGTACCCCGTTCGATGGCCCCGCGCAATTTGGCCATGAGGGCGTGGTAGTAGTGCAGGTTGTGCGTCGTCATGAGGATCGCGCCGAG
>JAPPHP010000161.1 GCA_028821035.1 Gammaproteobacteria bacterium
AGGCCGTGTTGCGGATCGCCGAGGAACGCACCGGGGCACGTCACGATATCGAGACGGGGGAGCACGGGAAGCTGGAGGCCGACGGCTCGACCGGGTGCCAGTACCTGCTGTTCTCCTTCCTCGAGGAGGATCCGGTCTTCGAGGAGATCATCCAGCACCCGATGACCCTGCCCCTGGTCGAGTACTACCTCGGTGCGCAGTGCGTCCTGTCCTCGCTCACGTGCTTCATCAAGTGGTCCGACGATGTCGGCTACGGTCCGAACCTGGGACTGCACGACGACTCCAGCCTGTACCGCGCGGGCCCGCTACCGGCGATTCCGCACGTGTTCAACACGAACTGGATTCTGACTGACTACACGCTCGACAACGGCGCGTTCTGCATCGTGCCCGGCTCGCACAAGCTGTGCCGCCACCCGAAGCCCGGGGAAGGCGTGGAACACGCGGTTCCGGTGGAGGCGCCGGCCGGTTCCGTGCTTGTGTTCCACGGCAACGTCTGGCACGGCGCCTTCCCGCGCAAGAACCCGGGGCTGCGGCTGTCCGTCAACGCCTACTACTGCGGACCGCACTACCGCGTGCAGGAGAGCTTCTGGGGCCGTATCAGCGACGAGATGCTCGCGCGCAACGGCGACCGGTTCCGGGAACTCGTCCACTACGACGACCGCTGGGGCTTCCAGGACGCCCGCGGACCGGTGCCGTTTCACCAGCGGTGACGCCCCCGCGGCAGACGGACCGCGTGACCGATATGCGCCGGGGAGCGCTCGCGATCGGCGTCCTTGCGCTCGCGAGCGTGGGCACGAGCCTCGCCCTGCTGGCGGGGAGGACCTGGCCGTTCACGAGCTGGTCGGTCCTCGTTTTCGCGGCCTGGATCGTTTTCCCGGCGTGGCTGTTCCACGTGACGGCGCCCGTGGCGCTGCCCCGCGGCGCGCTCGGGCGGACGTTCGCCGCGTTGGCGCCGCTCGCCCTCGTCGGGGGCTGCGCCGCGATCGGCTACGCGGCGTGGCGGCAGGAGGACGACCCGCTGCCGCTCGCCTTCATCGCCGTGCCCGCGGTCCAGCTTGCGGTGGCGATGCCGTTCTTCCTGTTCACCGGGACCGACAAGCGGCAGGGCGGCGCGCTTCAGGAACCGTGACGCCTCGTCGATCCGGCCTGTGCGAGACGTTCCGTGATGGCGAGATGCTGACGAACGAGTTCCAGACGGATCTGGTCCGGCCGGTCGCTTGAGGCCGCGCGGATCCGGATCGCGTGAAAGCCGATCGCGGTGAGTGAGATGCCGCCGAGCAGAACCAGCGTCAGGACGCCGATACCCGGCTGCTCGGCCAGGTCGAACAGGGCCGCGGTGCCCATCCCCGCGGCGACCAGGAAGAGGCACGAGACCGCCATGGCGACGCGCGTGTCGTAGCGCAGGCGCGCCCCGCGCTGGGAGCCTGCCGACAATGCGCGCTTCAGTTCGCGGACCGAGAAGTGGTCGAGGAACCAGCCCGTGTCCTCGTCGAGTCCACGGTCGTCCGGCGGATCGATGGTGCGACCGGTGATCGGGTCCGTGGCCACCTCGCCCCGGTTGTGGGCGGCAATGCCTTCGAGCGTCGCGCGGTGGACGCGTTCGTCGATCGGGTAGCGCACGGCGATGAAGATCGCCACGAGCATCATGGTCCCCGGCACGCCCGCGTAGAGGAGCCGGATCGCCCACTGCACGGCGTCCGGTTGGTCGACGTTGGGCTCGAAGCCCAGCGTCGCGAGCACGGCCAGGGGGATGGCGGAACTCGGGATGATCGCGAACTTGGTGACGATGGACCAGAGCGCGGTGTACTGCGCCTCGCGCCGCTTGCCGGTGTAGAGCTCGTCGTAGTCGATCACGTCCGCCTGCATCGACGGGCCGAGGAACTGTCCCGTCGAGAAGGCCATGCCTCCGATCATGAAGAAGAACATCACCCAGGGCGCCGCCGCGTCGCCGTAGATGAAGCTCGGCAGGGCGGTGAGGAGGGCTTGGCAGATGAACGAGAGGATGAAGCTCAGGATCCACACCTGCTTCTTGCCGTAGCGCCGGGCGAGGCGGACGAACACGGGCAACGTGACCACGCCCGTGCCGTACCCGAGCAGCAGCGCCACGCCCATCCACTCGACCCAGTCCTGGATACCGAGGGCGTACGCCAGGTAGAAGGGCATCAGTACGCCGATGCCGCCGGAGGTGATCGTCGTCACCATGTAGCAGGCGAGAAGGATGCGGAACGGGTGGTTGCGCAGCACCCGCCGCACGCCCGGCACGAGGGGATTCGGCTTGCGCGCGGAGAACGCGGGGTTCTCGGGAACGCGCCAGCACATCCAGTAGTAGGAGATCACCAGCACGACGGACATGCCGACCGAGAACCAGAGGAAGGTGATGCGTTCCGCCTCTGCCTGCTCGGTCCCCTGGGCCTTGATCGCGGCGATGAAGATCGCCGGGCTCGCCGCCGCGAACGCCTGGCCGAGAAGTGAGATGCCGTCCCGCCACGCGAACAGGTTCGAGCGTTCGTGGTAGTCCGAGGTGAGTTCGGGGCCGAGTCCGTAGTGCGGGATGAAGTAGACCGTGTGGAAGAAGAAGTACGCCATGAAGGCGGTCGTGAACCACGCCGCGCCCATGAGCGGCGTGATGCCGTCCGGCGGCCCGAACAGCGCCACCATGGAGATCGCCGTCAGCGGAGCGCCGACCAGGATGTAGGGCCGCCGCCGGCCCCAGCGGCTGCGCGTGCGGTCGGACAGCCAGCCCACGAGCGGGTCCGTGATGGCGTCCAGGGCCCGTGCGAGGACCTGGGCCAGGGCGATGAAGCCGACCGCAACGCCGATCGAGTCCGAGTAGAACTTCGTCATGTGGATCGCGACCGGCACGCTCATGGCCATGCCGGCGAAGTTCGGCAGGCCGTAAGCGAGCTTCAGCGACAGCGGGAGCTTATCCGCGGTGTCCGAGCCGCGAGCGGTGGATTCGGCGGAGTCGGGCGCGGCGGGGGCGTTCGAAGCGATGGTGTGTGTCTCCCCTTGCCGTGCCGCCGGCGGCCCGGGGAGGGCTGCCGACGTTCCGGCGCTTATACCCCGCTATCGGGAGGGCGATCAAACAGAGTTCGAGACGTAAACACCCTCGTGCCGACTTGAAGCCCCTTTGGGCGCGATGCGAGTATGGACCGGTCGCGCGTCCGCGCAGCCGCAACGCTCCCCCATGCCCCTCATCCAAGACATTGCCGTCCGCAAGGACGACCTGACGCGGCTCCGGCGCGACCTGCACGCCCATCCGGAGCTCGGCTTCGAGGAACACCGCACCGCCGAAGTCGTCGCCGAGAAGCTCGAGAGCTTCGGGGTTCAGGTGCACCGCGGGATCGGTGGGACCGGCGTGGTCGGCGTATTGCGGGAAGGCAACGAGACGGCCTCCATTGGGCTGCGGGCCGACATGGACGCCTTGCCGATCCTCGAGGAGAACACCTTCGCGCACCGCTCGACGCTCGACGGGCGCATGCACGCGTGCGGACACGACGGCCACACGACCATGCTGCTCGGCGCGGCGGAGTACCTGGCGCGCACCCGCAACTTCCGCGGGCAGGTCAACTTCATCTTCCAGCCCGCGGAGGAGGGCATCGGCGGCGCCCGCGCGATGATCGCCGACGGGCTCTTCCGCGACTTCCAGTGCGACCGGGTCTTCGCCATGCACAACGCCCCGGGGCTGCCGGTCGGCACTTTCGCCCTCAAGAGCGGGGTTGTCACCGCGGCGGGGGCGTTCTTCGACATCGACATCGCCGGCCGGGGCGCCCACGGCGCCCATCCGGACCACAGCGTCGACCCGGTCGTGGTCGCCGCACAACTCGTCACCGCGCTGCAGAGCGTGGTGTCGCGCAACGTCCGGCCGACGGAGGCCGCCGTAGTCTCGGTGACCCGGGTGCAGGCGGGCGACGCCTACAACGTGATTCCCGCGAGCGCACGGCTCTCCGGCACGGCCCGGTCGTTCTCCACCAAGGTCATGGAGCGGGTCGAGACGCGCATGACCGAGCTGGCACACGCCGTGGCGGCGGGCTTCGGCGCCACGGCCGAGGTGGACTTCCGCACGGTCTTTCATCCGGTCGTGAACGACGCCGCGGCCGCGGAGTTCGCGGGGGAGGTCTGCGACGAACTGGTCGGCGAGACGCGGGTCCGCCGCGGCCTGCCGGCGGCCATGGGGTCCGAGGACTTCTCGTTCATGCTGGAGGAGGTGCCGGGCTGCTACCTCCTCATCG
>JAPPHP010000199.1 GCA_028821035.1 Gammaproteobacteria bacterium
CCTCGGCGAGGATCGTGACGATCTGGCGGTCGATGAAGTTGAAGACGTAGACGATAACCAGGACGCCGGTCACGTACTTGGCGTAGCCGCCGCCCACTTCCGTCTTGTCCGCCGCTGCTTCCGCCACGTGCACGCTCCCCCCGGTATCCGGGCAGCCTAGAAGCTAGCGACGGCGAACGCAACGACGAACCACGGTGGGGCGGTCCGGCCGGGCGAACGGCGGTATAGTCCCTACCCCGCGCGACGCCCCGCGTAGTCTCGCCGGGGTCGCCGCACCGAAAGGAGGTTACGCCCATGGAGACCGCAACCGACTGGCGCTTCAACATCGACACCGCCGCCGACGCCCAGTGGACCGAAGGCCTGCGCCGGATCTTCGACTACCGCGACCTCGGCGTCACGGACGCGACGAACGGCGACTATGTCGCCCACCTGATCCGCGCGAACGGCAGGACCGAGTCCGACGCCGTGCAGCAGTGGCACATCCACGAGTGCACCTTCCAGATGGTCTACGTGCTGAACGGCTGGGCCACGTTCGAGTATGCGGACGTGGGCGAGCGGACCATCAGGAAGGGCGACTGCATCAACCAGCGCCCGGGGATTCCGCACCGGGAAATCGCCGTGTCCGACGACTTCGAGGTGCTCGAGGTGGTCGCGCCGGCGGACTTCAGGACGGTCGTGGTCGACCCTCCCGGCTGACGCGGCCCCAGCCGCGGCTTGCAGGCAGCGATAGCCGCGTATAGCGTATGGTGTTTCGGGGAGAGAGGACGGAGGTTCCGGCATGACGGGGACGGCAACAGCCATCGACGCAGCGTCCGACCAATCCTGGGAGGAGTACCGCGAGGACGGCATCCGCCGCGCGCTCGCCCTCGGCAACCGCGGGCCGATGCGGTTCGACAAGCGCGGGGTGCTCGCCCAGGAACAGCTCGACGCCTACCGGCAGCACGGCTTCTACGTCTTCACCGGCGTCCTTTCCGCCGACGAGTGCGCGGAACTCCAGGCCGAGTTCACCGAGGTCCTGGACAACGCTCCCCTGACCGAGAGCGGCGACCTGGACCGGCACGGGAGACCCGTGCGCTTCCCGGGCTACTACACGCTGGGCAACATCCGCGACAGTCGCATCAAGCAGCCGGAGGAGGCCGGGGAGGAGGAGCAGGCGGCCCCCGTGCACCTGGTTTCCCACCCGCTCATGATGATGGACTCGGCACTCCGGGCGTATGCGCACCCCGACATCCTGCGCATGGTCGCGAGCGTCAACGGCGAGGACTTCGTGCCGTTCCACGAGAGCATCTTCAACAAGGACCCGGGCGAGGGCGCGCCCACCCCCTGGCACCAGGACGGCCGCACCCACTGGACCGAGGACGGCGTGGCCCTCGAACAACCCGACGGGTCGGGCAAGACCCACGGCTTCAACCTGTCCGTGGCGTGGTCGAAGTGCACGCCCGAGAACGGCCTCTGGGTGGTGCCGGGCAGCCATCGCCGCTGGCGGCTGGCCAACGGCGGCAGCTTCCCACCGATCACGGAGCGCCTTCCGGATGCCGTGCCGATGATGCTGGAGCCCGGCGACGTCGGCATGGTCAATCGCAGCTCCCTGCACGGCTCGTTCCCCAACCGAACGCCCATTCGGCGCAACACCATGGTGATGGGGTTCCACAAGCGCGACTCCGCGATCGGCGCGGAGACGACGAACGTGCACGCCTTCAGGAAGCCCGGGAGCACCAAGGCGATCAAGTACTCCGAGGACTACGTGCTGCGGCGCGCGCGGATGATCCCGCTCGCCATCGACGCCCGACGTCAGCGGTTTCCGGACGAGACGCCGTACCACTACCGGGGCAGTTACCTGGGCGACGGCCACTGGAACGAACGTGCCCGCGCGGAGATCGCCGTCGAAGGCGACGAGTACTGGCAGCGGGACATCACGCTGTAGGGTGACCCTCCCGTTCGCGCGACGCGGATAGCGCCTCGTTTCGAGACCGGCCCATCCCGGGGTTTTGCCCCGATCGCCCGCCGGGCCAATGTCTGGCTCGATGTGCGACATTTCCCCATCGACGACGGGCGAACGTCCGCTTCCGCCCAGTCCCGGGATCTATACGATCGCCATCATGCCCGCATATCGAAAGCGCCCGCGGCGGCGTGCAGGCCCAGCGCCACAGGCCCCGGACTCCGCCTCCGGCGCCGGCCCGCTCTCCGAGTCCCATCATGCCGACGTCGGCCCCAGGAAGCCGCCGGCGCGGGTGGACAGGGCTCCCGAACAGGACGAACTCTCGATGACCCTGGCCGAGTTCGTCGCGCGCTATCCGGTCTCCACGCTCGTCGACCCGATCATCCGCCGGGCCGCCGCCGCGCGCGTTCCGGCGGTGCTTACTCCCCTCCGGCGGCTGCCCCGCAACTACATCGGCTGGTGTTTCGCATTGCGTGACGACGTTCCCCGGCTGCCGGCGCGGGCCGTGCAGCAGCTCGTGCTCGCGTTGTCGGTCTTCCTCGCACGCCACCCCGAGCCTGCCGAGAGGGGTGCCTGGTTCGCGGCCGGCGGCAGGGCCGCTCCGATGACCCCGGAGGCGTTCCACCGGCTGGCCATCGAGGCGCTCGAACCCTCCGCTCGCCGGGTGTTCGAGGCGCGCACCGGCATCCGGCCGAGACGTACGCTGCGGCAGCTTGCCACGGACTTCGGCACCTACCTCGAGCGCATCCGGTTCCTCGAGCAGCAGGCGCGGCACATCCTGCGCGCCATGGGAATCCGTCACCACGCGTGGCAGGCGTTGGACGTCGCGTTCCCGCGCTTCTGGCCGCGTCTCTGCCCCGGCGGCATCCGCTACGTCCCCGTGCCCGCCGCACAGCAGCCGCTTCCGCCCCAGATGGTCTATCTGTGCGAGGCCGTAGGAGGATTCGAGGCCTGCCTGTCGCGCTACTGCGAGCGGGTCCAGGACGGGTGGCTGCTGAAGACCGACACCTCCCGCACGCAGACGCATCGCGCGCTCGCGCTGCAGGCCGAGCTGCTCCAGGACTGGCGGCTGCCCCAGCCCATCCCCCGGCTCGCGCTTCGGTTCGACGCGCCGGAGCGCGACATCGAGGTCCTGTTGCAGCACGGCGACCGCCTGCGGTGCGAGCACGGCTACGCGGTGGACACGACCCGCAGGTCCGTGCAGCCCGCGCTCGACACCGCCTTGCGCGGAAGCGACGCGCCCCTGGGCGTAGCGGAAATGCGGGACCGGCTTCCGGACGGCGGCGCGGGCCGGCGGCGCGACCTCGACCGGACGCTCCGCTCCGCGCCGCAGCTCTTCCTCCGCATCTGGGACCACCAGTGGTGCTCGCTGACGGAACTGCCGGAGCGCCTGCGCGCCACCCCCGGCGAGGATCTCGGGAGCCTCGAAGCACTCTGCCCCGACGATGGGACGATTCGCCAGATGGTGCTCCGGCTCGTTCGCGAGCGGGGACCGATGACGTGGTCCGAGCTGAGACGCGCCGCGGAGCCCGACGCCCGCGGCGGCCTCGCCAGCGCCGTGGCCCGTCTGCCCGACATCGTCAAGTGCGCGCCCGGGATCTACGGCTACCGCGGACACGTCGACCGCGACGCCCGCCATCCACCGCGCACCTTCTTCCGGGAAGACCAGGCGATCGCGTGGGCATTCGGCCGGCGCGGCGGCGTGTCGCCCGAGTTCTTTCCTCTCTGGACGCCCGCGAACGAGATGGCCCTCTGCCGGTGGGCCCGGGACGGGGCGCGGGCTTCCGTGTACGAGTCACTGATCGCGCAGGCGGAGCCTTCCGACTGGCCTGGCCTCGACGCGGTGGAGGGCGCGTTCTGGCTTGCGGAGCGGGAGCGCTGCAGTTTCTCGCTGTCGACCGCTCGCGAACTCGAGTTCAACGGCGTCTTTCCGGCATCCCGCCTCCTGGCCGTGCTCCTCGTCGCCACGCTGCGGGGGCGGATCTCCTGGGTGGAGGCGAACCGCTGCATGGGCGGCCGGATCAACGCCCGCTCGGGTGCTTTCGTGATCGCGCTGTTGGCCACCATGCGCGTCCTGCGGCCGGACGCGGACTGGCGCGGCCCACACCCGGTCCAGGCGGACCGGGCGCGGGCCGCGATCGCCGAGTTCGTGGACGTGCTCGGCCGCACGGGCAGGCTGCCGTGGGCGGTGGTAGAGTGGGGGGGGGGGCAAGGCCGCCCCCCCCCCCCCCCGAGGGGTGGGCCCCCCCCCGCCGGCCCCGGTGGCCGGCCCCCCCCGCGCCGCGCACGGCGC
>JAPPHP010000081.1 GCA_028821035.1 Gammaproteobacteria bacterium
CGAACTGGGAGTTCGGCGTCGTGGTGCAGATGCGCGACATGAGCCGCGTCCTGCGTGCGGACCTGAGCCGGTCCCAGAGCCAGTCCACCGAAGACCCGGACCTCTCCCTCGCGGAGGCGAAGTTCTTCTTCAACAACTCGAGCTGGATCTTCCCCCGGACGGAAGACGAGTACGGGGACGGCGTGGACTACCTGGAGAGCTACCTGGCCCGCCTGTCCGACCCGGAGCAGCCCGACGCCCAGTTCTACGCCCGCGCGGACAACCTCCGGACCTGGCTCACGGCCGTCGAGACGCGTCTCGGCAGCCTCTCCCAGCGGCTGTCCGCAAGCGTCGGCAAGCGGCAGCTCGACATGGCCCTGTCCGGGGACCCGGCGGCGAGCCAGTCGACGCCCGGCGTCAGCGATAGCCAACTCAAGACGAGCTGGTTCGAGATCGACGACGTCTTCTACGAGGCGCGCGGGCAGGCGTGGGCCCTGCTGCACCTGCTCGAGGCCGTCGAGCGGGACTTCGGCGCCGTGCTGGACGACAAGAACGCGCGGGTCAGCCTCCAGCAGATCGTGCGCGAACTCGAGGGGACCCAGGAGACCATCTGGAGCCCGATGATCCTGAACGGCACCGGGTTCGGGTTCGTGGCCAACCACTCGCTGGTGATGGCCTCGTACATCTCTCGCGCCAACGCGGCGATCATCGACCTGCGCGCGTTGCTGGCGCAGGGGTGAACGCCGGTTCGCCCGACGCGTAGCGCGAGACGGTCTTGCCCCGCTTCGCCGCCAACGTCTCCATGATGTTCCCGGAACTGCCCGTCGCGGAGCGGTTTGGGGCCGCGCGCGAGGCGGGTTTCCCAGCGGTGGAGTTCCTGTTCCCGTACGCCTGGCCGGCGGAGGAGGTACGGCGCTGGCTGGACGACGCCGGGATCGCGCTGGTGCTCCTCAACACGCCCCTCGGGGACGCCGAGGGCGGAGAGCGCGGGCGTGGGGCGCTGCCGGACCGGGTCGACGACTTCCGCCGGGACCTCGCGCAGGCCCTCGCGTACGCCCGCGCACTCCGGGCGCCCATGATCCACGTCATGGCCGGCGTGGTCGCCGCGGACGGGCGCTCCCGCGCCGAAGCGACGTTCGTCGAGAACGTGCGCTTCGCGGCGGACCAGGCCGCGCCGCACGGCATCCGCATCCTCCTCGAGCCGCTGAACGACGAGGACACGCCCGGCTACCTGCTCACGACAACGGACCAGGCGCGGCGCTGCATCGAGGCCGTGGACCGCCCGAACGTGCGCCTGCAGTTCGACTTCTACCATCGGCAGATCATGGAGGGGAACCTGGCGCGCGGGCTGGCCGACCACCTCGACCTCATCGGGCACATACAGTTCTCGAGCGTCCCCGGCCGCCATGAACCCCAGTACGGCGAGGTGAACCTCCCGTTCCTGTTCGACCTCTGCGACCGGCTCGGCTACGGCGGCTGGATCGGCTGCGAGTACCGGCCGAAGACGACCACCCTCGACGGGCTCGGCTGGGGCGCCCCGTTCGGCATCGGGCGGCCTGCCTGACCTTTCGGGCGACCGTCCGGTATCATTGCGGCCCCATCGCGGACCCGGCCGGCATGGCAAGGCCGGGGATGCGCCAGGGGCGCCCGCGGGCGCGTCCGAATCCGGCCAGCGACGGCCTCCCGCACGCACGCTCGACCGCGGCACCGGGGTGCCCGCAAGCCATGTCCCGGGCGCCCAGGCGCCCCAACGGACCTCGGAGAGGTCCCATCAGCACGTTTCGGGGTAATCGATGTTGGAGCTCACAGTCATTCCGCCGGCACTCGGCCTGGTCGGACTCTTCGCGGCGTTCGTCGTCTACGCACTCGTCAAGCGGTACGAGGAAGGTGACGAGAAGGTGCGGAACATCGCCGACCAGATCCATCTCGGGGCCATGGTGTTCATGCGCCGCGAGTACCTCATGCTCGCGCTCTTCGCGGGGATCCTGATCGTCATCCTGTTCTTCTCGCCGGGACTCGGCGCCTCGACGGTCCTGGCGTTCATCGCCGGGGCGCTGGCCTCGGCCGGCGCCGGCTGGATCGGGATGTACACGGCGACCAAGGCCAACGTGCGCACGACCACGGCCGCCCACACCCAGGGCGCCGCGGCGGCGCTGTCCGTCGCGTTCTTCGGCGGGTCCATCATGGGCCTCGCGGTCGCGTCCCTCGGCCTGCTCGGCCTCGGCATCGTCTACTACTTTTTCGGCGGCGACCCGCACACCGCCCATCACATCCACGGCTTCGGCATGGGCGCGTCGAGCGTCGCGCTCTTCTCCCGGGTGGGCGGCGGTATCTACACCAAGAGCGCCGACGTCGGGGCGGACCTCGTCGGGAAGATCGAACAGGGCATTCCGGAGGACGACCCACGCAACCCGGGCGTCATCGCGGACAACGTCGGCGACAACGTCGGCGACATCGCCGGCATGGGCTCCGACATCTTCGAGTCCTACTGCGGCTCGATGATCGCCACGATCGCCATCGCCGCCACCCTCGGCGCCGTGGCCCTGGGCAACCTGGTGCCGGAGGCGGCAACGGAAGACGGCCGCGCGGCCCTCATGTCCCTCCCACTGCTGCTGGCCTCCGCAGGCCTCGTCTGCTCGATCATCGGCATCGCGATCGTCCGCAGCCGATCCGCCTCGAACCCGGCGCTGGCGCTGCGTATCGGCATGATCGTGACGCCGATCATGTTCATCGTGGCCGCATGGTTCCTCATCGGCAACGCGGGCATCTCCCACGCGATCTGGTGGTCGGTGCTGGCCGGGGCCGTCGGAGGCGTGATCATCGGGCTGGTCACCGAGTACTACACGTCGTCGAAGCCGATCGTGCGCATCGCGGAGTCGGGGGAAACCGGGCCCGCGACGGTGATGATCACCGGCCTCGCGGTCGGCATGCAGTCCGTCGTCATCCCGCTCCTCGCCATCTGCGCCATCATCTTCGTCTCCACCGAGCTCGCCGGACTCTATGGCGTGGGCATCGCCGCCGTCGGCCTGCTCGCCACGGTCGGCATGACCATGGCGGTGGACGCCTACGGCCCGGTCGCCGACAACGCCGGCGGCATCGCCGAGATGGCGGGGCTCGGGGAGGACACCCGCGCCATCACGGACTCCCTGGACGAACTCGGCAACACCACGGCCGCAATGGGCAAGGGCTTCGCCATCGGGGCCGCCGCGCTCGCGGCGCTCGCCATCATCGCCGCCTTCGTGGAGACGGTCGCCTACAACCGCGGCGGAGACTTCTCGCTGCACCTCGGCAACCCCGAGGTGCTGATTGGCCTCTTCATCGGCGGCATCACGCCGTTCCTCATCGCCTCCATCACCATGACGTCGGTCGGGGACGCCGCGATGGAGATGATCCAGGAGATCCGCCGTCAGTTCCGCGAGATCCCGGGACTCCTCGAGGGCACGGCCGAGCCCGACAACGCGAAGTGCGTCGACATCGCCACTTCCGCCGCGCTCAAGCGCATGCTCCTCCCGGGCGCCATCGCCGTGGCGCTGCCGCCCGTCGTGGGATTCGGGATCGGCGCCCAGGCCCTCGGCGGCGCCCTCGGCGGCGCGCTGCTCGGCTGCGTGCTGATGGCCCTCACCATGGCAAACGCCGGCGGGGCCTGGGACA
Source organism: Gammaproteobacteria bacterium (assembly GCA_028821035.1). Taxonomy (GTDB): domain Bacteria; phylum Pseudomonadota; class Gammaproteobacteria; order Pseudomonadales; family Azotimanducaceae; genus VXNE01. The sequence goes on from JAPPHP010000081.1 coordinate 3,631, forward strand.
ACGCCAAGAAGTACGTCGAGAAGGGCAACCTCGGGGGCAAGGGATCCGACGTCCACGCGGCCACCGTCGTCGGGGACACGGTGGGCGACCCCTTCAAGGACACCTCCGGCCCGAGCATGAACATCCTCATCAACGTGATGGCGATCGTCAGCCTGGTGATCGCGCCCTTGCTCTGACGCTCCACGCCTGGTCGTAAGGGCGTCCTACGCCGCGACCTGCGCCGATCCGTGGCGCCGCGCATAATCGCGGCGCTGCGGCGAGGCGCCCGGCACCTCCGCGGGATCGATCAGGCCAATCCGGCGCCAACCCTTGGTCAACAGCCAGGTCCTCGCCGGCGCCACTTCGCACGCACGAGCGGCGTCCGCGTATCGCCCTGACGGCGGCCCCCGGCCCTTCCAGCCGTCGAACCACAGGCCTGAACTCGCTCCATCCAGCACCACCGGCGGCTCCCGGCGGCGGCGCTGCCAGAAGTGCTTGCGGACGTTCAGGAGGACATACGCGAGCGCCCGCCGCACCTCCGTCGGCGTCCGCTTCACCACGTGGTGGAAGCGGTCCG
>JAPPHP010000153.1 GCA_028821035.1 Gammaproteobacteria bacterium
GGACGGTCGTGGCGACGTGCAGGTCCACCAGGACGCAGGCGGCGGTCGCGGCGGCCAGCCAGCCCAGGAGCCGGGTGCCGAACACCGGCCACGACCACGGTGCGGCCGAGCGCCGCAGCAGGCGCAGGCCGCCGGCCAGCAGCGCGAGCGGCAGCGCGTAGGCGACCCACCCGAAGGCGAACAGCACGATGTCGGCCACGAGCGCGCCGCTTTCGCCGACGAGGTTGGTCGTCACCGCGTTCGCGCCCGAGAAACTCCAGGCGGGGTCGAGGTGCGAATAGGAGACGATCGCGAGGAAGACGTAAACGGAAGCGGCCAGGAGGAGTATCAGCGCGATCTCGCGGACGGGAAGGATCGAACTGCGTGACTCCGACACTGTCGCTCCGAGGCTGCTCCGTACCGCGCCGCAGGTGCGCGATACGCGCATTGTACGCCCCGGTGGTAGGACGAACAAATTACTCAGTTATTCAATGGGTTACAACGTACTCCCACAGGCCGTCCTTGGGCCATGCGGGACGTTGTCGTATGATCCGGCTCCGGGGCGCCCGGCCGGCGCCGCGACGCGGGGTGACGCGGGTGCAGCGGGTGCAGCGGGTGAAGAAGCGGGACAAGGAGAAGGTGGTCGAGGAGGTCTGGGACGACGCGCGCGTGCGCGGCTTCCTCGACAAGATCCCGCCGGACCTGCCCGGAGACGCGGACTTCCACGTCCTCCTCTTCGCCTACCGCAGCATGCGGGCCGACGACTTCGGGCGCTTTCTCGAGTACTTTGCGGAGGCGGGCCGCGATGTATCCGCGTGCAACGGCGACGGCGTCGATCTCGCCCGTTACATCGCCCCGCATGCGGGAGCGGGACCGTATATCGCGCACCTGGAAGCCGCCGCCGGCGGGGCGGCATGACCGACCACCGCCGCCTGATCGTCCTCGGGTCCGGTCCCGCCGGTTACACGGCGGCCCTCTACGCGTCCAGGGCCAACCTGGCGCCGGCCCTGATCGCGGGGGTCGAGGTGGGCGGCCAACTGACGACGACGACCGATGTCGACAACTGGCCCGGGGACGCGAACGGCCTGCAGGGCCCCGAACTCATGGAGCGCATGCGGAGCCACGTCGAGAAGTTCGGCACGGAGGTCATCTCCGACCACGTGCATCGCGCCGACCTCACCGAGCGCCCCTTCGTGCTCGAGGGAGACCGGGACGCGTACCACTGCGACGCCCTTATCGTCGCCACGGGGGCCTCGGCGAAGTACCTCGGGCTGCCGAGTGAAGAGGCGTTCCTGGGGCGGGGCGTCAGCGCGTGCGCGACCTGCGACGGTTTCTTCTACCGCGGGCACGATGTAGCGGTGATCGGCGGAGGCAACACCGCCGCCGAGGAGGCCCTGTACCTGTCCAACATCGCGCGGCAGGTCACGCTCGTGCATCGCCGCGACACGATGCGGGCGGAGAAGATCCTGCAGGACCGGCTGTTCGCGCGGCCCAACGTCACCTTCCTGTGGGACCACGTGCTCGCGGAGGTGCTCGGAGACGACAGCGGGGTGACCGGCATCGCGGTGACTCCCGCCGGCGGCGGGCCGGCGCGCGAGATCGCGCTCGCGGGCGTGTTCATCGCGATCGGCCACACGCCCAACACGCAGCTCTTCGACGGGCAGCTCGACATGCGCGACGGCTACATCGCCGTCTCGAGCGGCACCGACGGCAACGCCACCGCGACCAGCGTGCCCGGCGTGTTCGCAGCCGGGGACGTGGCGGATCACGTCTATCGGCAGGCGATCACGTCGGCCGGGTTCGGCTGCATGGCGGCCCTCGACGCCGAGAAGTTCCTCGACGCGTCATGACCGCGAGCCGGGCGCGCGGCGCCGTCGCCGCCGGATTCCCGAACCCCCGCACCGGCCCGGCGGACGCGCCCCTGGCGATGGGCGGCGACCTCTCGGCGGAGCGCCTGCTCGCCGCATACGACCACGGCATCTTCCCCTGGTTCGACGATGACCGGGGGCCCCCGCTCTGGTGGTCGCCGGATCCGCGTGCCGTGCTCTTCCCTGACCGTCTCAGGGTGTCCCGCAGCCTGGCGCGCCGGCTCAGGCGTGGCGACTACGCCGTCACCATGGACACCGCGTTCGCGGCGGTCGTCGCGGGTTGCGCGGCTCCGCGCGAGTCGGGCGGCGGCACCTGGATCACGCCCGGGATGCGCGCGGCGTACGGGCGTCTCCATGCCCTGGGGTTCGCGCACTCGGTCGAGGCGTGGGACGGCCGGGACCTCGCCGGCGGGCTGTACGGGGTGTCGCTCGGGAGCATGTTCTTCGGCGAGTCCATGTTCTCCCGGCGGACGGACGCCTCCAAGGCGGCCGTCGCGGCGCTGGTGGTGCGGCTGGGGGAATGGGAATTCGAACTCATCGACTGCCAGCTCCCGAACGCGCACCTGAGTTCCCTGGGCGCCGAGCGGATGGCGCGCGACGAGTTCCTCGACCGGCTCGCGCGCAATCGGGCCCGGGCTACGCGGCGGGGTGCCTGGACCATGGAGACCGCGCCGGCGGCCGACGACGATGGCGATTGAGCGCGTCTCCTCCGCCCGCTTCTTCCTGACGCCTGGCCACGACTGCGGCTATTTCGACGACCGCGAGGCGGCCACCCTCCTGCTGGACCCGGCCGAAGCACCCTCCAACGGGACCTACGGGACGCTCTCGGAGGCCGGTTTCCGGCGCGGCGGTCCGCACATCTACCGTCCGCACTGCATCCGTTGCCGCGCGTGCGTTCCGACGCGCGTGCCGGTGGACCGGTTTCGCTGGAACCGGCGTTTCCGGCGCATCGACCGGCGCAACGCCGACACGGAGAAACGGGTCGAGCCCGCGGAGTTCCGGGAAGAGCACTACGACCTCTACGCACGCTACATCGAGGGCCGCCACGCCGACGGGAGCATGTACCCGCCCTCGCGCGCCCAGTTCCGCTCGTTCCTGCTGGCGCCCTGGAGCCGGACGCTCTTCCTCTGCACGTATCTCGACGGCGCCCTCGCGGCGGTGGCGGTGACCGACGTCCTGCCCGATGCGCTCTCGGCCATCTACACCTACTTCGACCCCGCCCTGCCGCGGCGGAGCCTGGGCGTCTACTCGATCCTGCACCAGATCGAGGAATGCCGCCGTCGGCGTCTCGCCCACCTCTACCTGGGTTTCTGGATCGAGGACGCCCCGAAAATGCGCTACAAGACGGACTTCCGCCCGGTGGAGCTGCTCGAGGGCGGACGATGGGCGGAGATGACTTGACGGCGCGCATGCGGCAGAATCCCGCGCTCGCGGGGCCTCCCGGACCTGGAGAGGCAAGACGGACCGGGGCCCGCACAATCAAGGACGAAATGGCGAAAGAAGAACAGATCGAGATGCAAGGCACGGTGATCGACACCCTGCCGAACACCATGTTCCGGGTCGAGCTGGAGAACGGGCACGTCGTCACCGCCCACATCTCCGGCAAGATGCGCAAGAACTACATCCGCATCCTTACGGGGGACAAGGTGAACGTGGAGCTGACCCCGTACGATCTCACCAAGGGACGGATCACCTTCCGCGAACGGTGACCCGCGGGGCCCGCGCTTACGCGGGTTCGTCCTCCAGCACGCGGATCGCGAGTTCGTCGTCCTCGACGGTGATGAACACGTTGCCGCCGCCCTGGGACAGCTCTCCGAACAGGATGTCCTCCGCCAGCTGACGCTTGATCTTCTCCTGGATCAGCCGCTGCATGGGCCGCGCGCCCATCTTCTCGTCGTAGCCCTCCCGCGCGAGCCAGTCGCGAGCCGCCTCGTCCACGTCGAGCTGCACCTTCTTCGCATCGAGCTGCGCCTGCAGTTCGACGAGGAACTTGTCGACGATGGTCTTGATGACGGACATCGGCAGCGCGTTGAACTGCATGATCGCGTCGAGCCGGTTGCGGAACTCCGGCGTGAACATCTTCTTGACGGTTTCCATCGCGTCGGTGCTGTGGTCCTGCTGCGTGAACCCGATCGACGCGCGCGCCGCCTCCTGGGCGCCGGCGTTGGTGGTCATGATGAGCACCGTGTTGCGGAAGTCGGCGTGGCGCCCGTTGTTATCCGTCAGGGTGCCGTGGTCCATCACCTGCAGCAGGAGGTTGAACACCTCGGGGTGCGCCTTCTCGACCTCGTCGAGCAGGATCACGCTGTGCGGATGCTTGGTGACCGCCTCGGTCA
>JAPPHP010000142.1 GCA_028821035.1 Gammaproteobacteria bacterium
ACTTCGCCGGTTCCGGGATCGTGCACATGTGCGGCGCCGCCGCCGCGCTCGCCGGGGTGCTGCTCCTCGGCCCGCGGGCGGGCAAGTACGGCTCGGGCGGTCGCGTGAACGCCATACCCGGATGCAACATGCCCCTCGCGACCATCGGCATGTTCATCCTCTGGTTCGGCTGGTTCGGCTTCAACGGCGGTTCGGAGCTCAAGCTCTCCAACGTCGACGAAGCGAACGCGGTCGCGCAGGTGTTCGTCAACACCAACATCGCCGCCTGCGGCGGCCTGGTGGCCGCGCTCCTGCTGGCGCGCATCTGGTTCGGCAAGGCCGACCTGACGATGGCCCTGAACGGCGCCCTGGCCGGGCTCGTGGCCATCACGGCGGACCCGCTGTCCGGGAGCGCCTTCTGGTCCATGATCGTCGGCGCCATCGGCGGCCTGATCGTGGTCGCCTCGATCGTGCTGCTGGACCGGCTCAGGATCGACGACCCCGTCGGCGCGATCAGCGTGCACGGCACGTGCGGCATCTGGGGCATCATCGCGGTGGTGTTCAGCAACGACGACGCCACGATCGGCGGACAACTGCTCGGCATCGTCGGCATCTTCGCCTGGGTGTTCGTCGCGAGTCTCATCGTGTGGGTCATCCTCAAGTACACGATGGGCATCCGCATCTCCGAAGAGGACGAGGAACGCGGCGCCGACGTCTCCGAGACGGGCATCGAGGCCTATCCGGAATTCTCGCAGGGCTAAGAAGAATCCCCCTCTATGGGGCGCTTCGGCGCCCCTTTTTTTCGCCCCCTCGCGGGGTCCGGTCGTCCCGGGCGTCCCGTAGAATGTGCCCATGCACGCGCAGCCACAGGCCACGCTCGGGGCGCTTCGGTTCGACAACCGCTTCGCCGCTGAACTTCCCGCGGACCCCGAAGCCGCGAACTTCCGCCGCCAGGTGTCGGGCGCGTGCTATTCGCGCGTCATGCCCCAGGCCGCCCCCGCGCCGGAGCTGGTCGCGTGGTCGCGCGAGGCAGCGGCCCTTCTCGACCTGCCGGCCGAGCCGACGGACGCAAAAGAGTACGCGGAGGTCCTCGCCGGCAACCGGGTGCTCGACGGCATGGAGCCCATCGCCACCTGTTATGGCGGCCACCAGTTCGGGAACTGGGCCGGACAGCTCGGCGACGGGCGCGCCATCAATCTCGGCGAGGTCGTCAACGGCCGCGGCGAGCGCTGGACGCTGCAGCTCAAGGGCGCGGGGCCGACCCCGTACTCCCGCACCGCCGACGGCCTGGCGGTACTGCGTTCGTCCCTGCGCGAGTTCCTGTGCAGCGAGGCGATGTTCCACCTCGGCGTCCCGACCACGCGCGCGCTGTCCCTCGTGCTGACCGGCGAGCAGGTCGTTCGGGACATCCTCTACGACGGCCATCCCGCGCCGGAGCCGGGCGCGGTGGTGTGCCGGGTCGCACCCTCGTTCACCCGCTTCGGGCACTTCGAGATCCTCGCCGCGCGGCGCGACACCGAACTCCTGCGCCGCCTGCTCGACTTCACGATCGCCACCGACTTCCCGGAACTCGACGGCGCCGGCGCGCCGGAGGACCGCTACGTGCGCTGGTTCGCCGAGGTGTCCGCGCGCACGGTGGACATGATCGTCCACTGGATGCGCGTCGGCTTCGTGCACGGCGTGATGAACACGGACAACATGAGCGTGCTCGGCCTGACCATCGACTACGGTCCGTACGGCTGGCTCGAGGGCTACGATCCGGACTGGACGCCCAACACCACCGACGCGGCCTCGCGGCGCTACCGGTACGGTCAGCAACCCGCGATCGCCCAGTGGAACCTCCTGCGCCTCGCGCACGCCATCCTGCCCGCGGCCGGGGACGCCAAGCCCCTCGAAGCCGTGCTCACGGACTTCGCGAGACGGTACGCCGAGCAGTCGGAGGCGATGACCGCGCACAAGCTCGGCCTCGCGCGCTGCGAGCGGGAGGGGGACGAACGGCTCTTCGGAGAGCTGTTCGCGATCTTCTCCAGCGCCGAGACGGACATGACCCTGTTCTTCCGCAACCTGGCCCGCGTCGATCTCGACGCGGTCAGCGTCGAACCGCTGCGCGATGCCTGGTACGACCCCGGCGCCCTCACCCCGGCCCTCCGCAAGCGATGCGAGGCATGGCTTGCGGCGTACGCCGCCCGCGTTCGGCAGGACGGCACCCCGGACGCCGCCAGGGTCGCGCGCATGAACGCGAACAACCCGCGTTTCGTGCTGCGCAACTACCTGGCGCAGGAGGCCATCGACCTCGCGGAGGCGGGCGACTTCACCAGGATCCATGAACTCCTGGAAGTGCTGCGCCGGCCCTACGACGAGCAGCCCGGCAAGGAGGCATTCGCGGCGAAACGTCCGGAGTGGGCGCGTCACCGGGCCGGCTGCTCGATGCTCTCCTGCAGTTCCTGACCATGCGCTACATCAGCACCCGCGGCGGCACGCCACCGCTGTCCTTCCAGGATGCCGTCCTGACCGGTCTCGCCCCGGACGGCGGCCTCCTGCTGCCCGAAGCCTTGCCCTCCTTCGCCGAGCGGCTCGACGACTGGCGGACGCTGTCGTTCCCGGAACTGGCCACGGAGGTGTTCGCGCGGTTCGCCGACGACATTCCACGCGCGCGGATCGGGGAGATCGTCCACGCCGCCTATGCGACCTTCCGCCACGAGGAGGTCGTGCCCCTGGTCGATCTCGACGACCTCCATGTGATGGAGCTCTTCCACGGCCCGACGCTGGCGTTCAAGGACGTGGCGCTGCAGGTCCTCGGACGGCTGTTCGAGTACATCGTGACCGCGCGCGGAACGCGGCTCAACGTACTTTGCGCGACCAGCGGCGATACCGGCAGCGCCGCCATCGCCGGCATCCGGGGCCGGGCCGGGATGGGCGTGTTCGTGCTCTACCCGGAGGGCCGCACCAGCGCCCTGCAGGAACTGCAGATGACCACGGTGCCCGACGAGAACGTCCACTGCATCGCCATCGACGGCACGTTCGACGACTGCCAGCGTATCGTGAAGGCGATCTTCAGCGACCTCGACTTCAAGGCGAGGCACGGCCTCGGCGCCGCCAACTCCGTGAACTGGGCCCGCGTCCTCGCCCAGACGGCCTACTACCTGCACGGCGCGCTGCGCTTCGACGAGCCCGTCTCGTTCAGCGTCCCCACGGGGAACTTCGGCAATATCCTGGCCGGCTATCTCGCGCGCGCGATGGGCGCGCCCATCGACGCCCTCGTCCTCGGCACCAACGACAACGACATCCTCGCGCGCTTCTTCGAGACCGGCGTCTACAGCGTCGGCGAGACCCGCCGGACGATCAGTCCTTCGATGGACATCCAGGTCGCGAGCAACTTCGAGCGCTTCGTCTACTACCGTCTCGGTTGCGACCCGGCCGCGCTCCTGACGTTCATGACGACGTTCGCCGCCGAGGGCGTGGCCCGCATGGACGGAGGTGTGCCGGAGGACGAAGGGATTCTCGCCACCGCCGTCGACGAGCCGGCGACGATGGCCGCGATGTCGGACCTGTACGCCCGTAGCGGATACGTTGTGGACCCCCATACCGCCGTCGGGGTCGCGGCCGCATCGCGTTTCCCGGACTATCGCCCGATGATCTGCCTGGCCGCCGCGCACCCGGCCAAGTTCCCCGAGTCGGTGGACCGGGCCGTGGGCGCGGAGGTCGCCCGGCACGCACTGCTGGACGGGCTCGCCGAACAGCCGCAGAGAAAGACCCTTCTGCCCCCGGATCTCGAGGCGGTGAAGGCGTTCATCGCGCCGCGGGCCGGAGAGGCTTGACGCGCCCCGGCCCGCCGCTACGCCCCGGCCAGCTCCGCGATGGTCCCCGGTAGCTGATCGAGCCGGCGCACCTCCGCGCTCGCGCCGACCGCCGTCCCGTCCCCCGAACCGTCGAAGTTCACCCAGATCGTGTGCATCCCGACGGCGCGGGCCCCTTCGATGTCATCCACCGGCTGGTCGCCCACGTGCACGGTGGCGGAAGCCGGAACCCGGGCGCGCGCCAGCGCGGCCTGGAACATCGCGGGGTCCGGTTTGCTTGCGCCCACGTCCGCGGCCGTGAACCCGAACGAGAAGTACCGGTCGAGCCCCAGGCGCGCGAAGTCAGCGTTGCCGTTCGTCAGCGCGCCCAGCGTGTACCGCTCCGCCAGCACGGCGAGGG
>JAPPHP010000447.1 GCA_028821035.1 Gammaproteobacteria bacterium
CACAGACCCCGTGGGACGCGCTGAAACGTCAGAACTCGCGTGACACGACACTAGTGGTTCAGTCGTCCTTTTTCTTGTACGTGTCCGTCCCGCGGTAAGGCCCGTCGCGCCACTTCAGCGCGCCCTGGAGGCCTTCCTCGCGCATGTGGTCCTGCCACTGGTACGAGTACTCGGTGAACTGCGCGGCGGCGTCGAGGTCCGTCGACGTGCGCACGGACGAGTAGATCCCCATGTTCTCGTAGAAGCGGTTCATGTTGACCTTGAGGATCGCGAGGTGGTCCGCCGACATGTTGGCGACCCGGTCGGCGAAGGCGATCGTGTTCTCCTCGAGTTCTTCCTTCGGCCAGGAGTAGTTGATCATGCCGATCTCCTCGGCCTCCTTGCCGGTCACGTTCTCGCCCGTGTAGTAGAGCTCCTTGGCCTTGCGCATGCCGATGACGAGAGGCCAGATGACGCCGGTGCGGGACGTGCCGAGCCCGCGGAGGCCCGGGTGTCCGAGCTGGGCGTCCTCGGCCGCGACCACGAGGTCGGCCATCATGGCGAGCTCGCAGCCGCCCGCGACCGCGTAGCCGGAAATCTGCGCGATGGTGATCTTCGCCATGTTCCAGAAGTAGAGGTGGATGTCGCTGATCTGCTGCATCCCGGTCCGGATACCCATGAGGAGCCGCCGGCCCTGGTCGTCGAGCCGGCGGTGCTGGCGGACGACCGCGTCCGCGCCGCCGCGGGCGGGCGTGAGGTCGTAGCCGGCGCTGAACGCCCGTCCCTCGCCGCGCACGATGATGACGCGCGCCGTGTGGTCCGCCTCGAGGTCGTGCAGCGCGTCGTTGAACTCGTAGAGCAGTTCCTGCGACAGGGCGTTCAGTTTCTCGGGGCGGTTCAGGGTGATGCGGGCGACGCGGTCGTCGGTGCCGACGCGGTCCACGTAGATGTTTTCGTACTCGGCCATGTGGTGTTTCTCCTTGCCTGGCGTCTCGACGCTGGCGGACGCGATGGGCGGCCGCTCAGGCGAACAGCGGGATCGGACACGGGGAGCGGTTAGTATTCGGCAATGGACCCCGTCTCTCAAGCGGCGCTCGGCGCGGTGGTCGCCCATGCCGCGGCGCACCGAACGCTCGGAGTCCGCGCCCTTGCGATGGGCGCGGCCGCCGGGGCGATGCCGGACCTCGATGTGCTGTGGTCCCTCTCCGGGGACGCCTTCGACCAGATGCGGATGCACCGGGGCATCACGCACTCGCTGTTCTTCGCGCCGGTGGTCGGACCGTTGCTCGGATACCTGGCCTGGAGGGTTGAGCGGCGCGGCGGGACCGACCGGCTCCGGGCCTGGGTGGTCGCGCTCACGCTCGCGCTGCTGTCGCACCCGTTGCTCGACCTGACGACGCCCTACGGGACGCAGCTCCTGCTGCCGTTTTCCGACGCGCGTTTCGCGATCTGGGCGATGTCGATCATCGACCCGGCGTACACGGTCGTCCTGCTCGCCGGCGTGGTCGTCGCGTGGCGGCGTCCGCATTGGCGACCCGCGTCCGTCATCGCGCTCGGCGTCTCGACCGCGTACGTGGCGTATGCCTGGTATCTGAACGAGGCGGCGGAGGACGCGGCGCGCACGCAACTGCGCGCCGAGGGCGTCGAGCACGTCGAGGTGGCGGCGTTCCCGACGTTTCTCCAGGTGCACTACCGGCGGGTCGTCGCGCGCACGGACGGAGAGGTGCTGACGGGCTTCGTGTCGATGTGGCGGCCGTGTCCGATCGCCTGGTCCGCGGCGCCGCGCCTCGCCGACGATTCGGTAGCGGCGTGGCGCGACTCCCGGGAGGGGCGCATCTTCGAGTGGTTCGCGATGGGCTGGGTGCACCACGTCCCGACCGACGGCGGACTCGTGTCGGCGGACCTCCGCTACGGCTTCTCCACCGATCCGGGGATCAGCGCCTTCAGCACCGTCGCCGAGTTCGACGAGGGCGGCGACCTTGTTCGGGTGTCGGACGCCGGCCGCGCGCGGCCGGACTTCTTCGGCCGGGGCGGCCTGCTGGCGAGCGCGTATCCCGAGTCCTGTCAGGCGGTCAGCAGCGCGACTCCCGTCCAGCAGATCGCCGCGAGGCCCGCCGCCACGGAAGCCTGAGGAATCTGCGTCTTGACGTGGTCCATCAGGTCGCACCCCGTGCAGACCGAACTCAGCACCGTGGTATCCGAAATCGGCGAGCACTGGTCGCCGTAGACGCTGCCGTCCATCACGGCGGCGAAGCAGAGCGTCATGAAGAGTTCCGGGTGCGACAGGCCCTGGCTCGTCGCGACGGCCCACGCGAGCGGCATGGCCAGCGGGAACGCCACCGCGTAAGTCCCCCAGCTCGTACCGGTGGAGAACGCGATCAGCATCGTGAGCAGTTGCAGCAGCACCGGGAGAATGAAGAACGGGATCGCCTCGCCCAGGGTCTCCACCAGGAAGATGGCGCCGCCGGCCGCGCTGCTGATGCCGCCGATGGTGACGGCGAGCAGCAGGATGACGCAGCCGAGCACCACGCCCTTCAGCCCGTCGTGGAAGCCGGAGATGAGGTCCTTGATGGACATCCCCTTGGCGAGCGCGGTGCCGCCGGCGATGACGAACGCCGCCCCGAAGGCCCAGTGCACGTTCGGCGTGCCGGTGGCGATGAACGTGCCGACGGCGATGCCGATCAGCGTGCCGAGCGGGACGAAGAACTCCAGCACGTGGGGTTGGTAGCCCTCGGGGGTGTTGCTGCCCTGCAGCTCGGGGGCGGCCAGTGGGTCCGCGTCGTCGGCGTCGAGCTTGCCCGTCGTGCGTGAGCGCTCCATCGCCGCGCCGAGTTGCTTGCCCAGGAACAGCGGCTTCTCGATGCTGAGCAGGAAGGTCCCGAGCACCGCGAAGATGGCGTAGAAGCAGAACGGCACGCTCTGGAAGAAGAACGCGATGCGGTCCGCCTCCGTGGCGAGAAAGCCCACCCCCGAGACGAAGATGAACGCCTGGATGTAGCCCGGCCACGCGTTGAAGGCGAGCTGCGAGGCGATGGGCGAGGCGGTCGAGTCGACGATGTAGGCGAGTTCCTCGTGGGCGACGCGTTCCTTGTCGGCGATGGGGCGCACGGTCGTCCCGACGAGGACCGTGCTGACCGTGCCGCCCTGGAAGAAGATGACGCCGAGCATCCACGCCACCAGCTTCGCCGTGCGGGGCCCGCGCACGAACCGCACCGTCATGAACTCGGCGAACGCCTGGGCGGCGCCGGTCCTCGACCAGATGCCCATGAGCCCGCCGAGCAACCAGAGGTAAAGGATGAGAATTCCCGCAGAACTCGTTGTTGCAAGTGAAGGTATCAGTACATCTCCCGTCAGGTCGTACTGACCCAGCAGGAGCGCCCCGGAGACGATGCCGCCCAGCAGCGAGGTCACCGGCTCCCGGTTGAGCCAGCACAGCAGGATCGCGACGACCGCCGGCAGCAGTGACCAGATGCCCCAGTGGCGCTTGGCGAGAAGGCGGTAGTAGACAGGCTCGGCCCTTGCGTCGCCGTCCGCTTGGGCGACGACGAACTCCTCCGTCACGGCGGGGGCTTCCTGGAGGTCGGCGATGCGCTCCGGATGCAGCACGGCGTCCGCCATGGGGACCGGCTCGAAGTAGACCGGGTCGCCTTCGCGCACGAAGTAGAGACGCCCGTCGTCGGCGGTCATGACGTCGAGGGTGGTCTGCTCCACCGTCCACGTGGGCGACACGTTCGCGCCGATATACCAGGACGCCGCCAGGGCGATGGCGAGCAATACGAATCTCCGGACGCCTGGGGTCATACATCGTCTCCTTCGGCCGGGGTTGGGGGAGCGGCGAACGCCGCATGGCGGGGCAGTGCGTGTCCGTCCAGGTAGTGGGCGAGGAACGCGAGCCCCGCGTCGATCTCCTCTGCTGGAACCTCGACGTGTCCGCCCGCGTTCGCGTGCAGGCGCTTGTCCCGGCTCGCGAACGCGTCGAAGAGGGCCAGGGCGCTGTCACGCGGCACGAGTTCGTCGTCGAGTTGCTGGAGGAAGAGGACGGGGCAGGTAGTCGCGGCGGCCGCGTCGGTCACCCGGGCGCGGAGTTCCGGCGGCCCGGTGAAGCCCGTCAGACCGTCGATGCCCATCAGCCCGAGAACGGCGGCGCGAATGCGGGGTTCCGCGCTCACCAGCGGCAGGCCGTACACGGTCCCCA
>JAPPHP010000474.1 GCA_028821035.1 Gammaproteobacteria bacterium
GCCCTCACGTGGACCTGCTCCCGGTCGCCGACGGACACGTCGACTTCGCGAACCGCTGCATCGAGCGCCTCGGCGGCGACCCCGCCACCAACGGCATGCAGACGCTGCGCGCCGCGAGCACCGACGCCCTCCTCGGCCTCATGCTGCCCGACCCGGAACGCATGTCCCATCCAGCGCTCGGGTTGCGGCGCGACGACAACGTGAGCTTCTCGCCCGCGATCGACGGCGCGCTGATCCCGGCCCCGATCGCCGACACGGTCGCGGCCCGCGGCGCCGGCAATGTCCCCTTCCTCGGCGGCGGCTGCCGCCACGAGGGCACGCTGTTCGCCGACATGATCCTGCCGCCCCAAGTGACCGCGGACGAGGCCGCCGACCTGCTCCGGGCCGCAGGTTGCGACCCGGACCGGACCCTGGCGGCCTACGAGCGCTTCGCCCCCGGCGCGGACCCGCGGCGCAAGCTCGTCTACCTGCTCACCGACACCATGTTCCGGAACTCCATGGTCCGCATCCTCGAGGCCGCGGCGAGCGCGGGTTCCCGGTGCTGGTCGTGGATGTGCACGTGGGAGACGGACATTGCCGACCTGCGCTCCACTCACGCGATCGAGCTCATGTTCCTCTGGGGCTGGGGCCACGATCCGGCGATGCCGGCCATGGTGCGGTTCACCGGGAAGGGCGCTCCCGAGGACCTCGGTCCCGCCATGCGCGAGTACTGGGTGAACTTCGCCCGCACCGGTGTCCCGAGCGCCGCCGGCGAGCCCGAGTGGACGCCCTACGACACTGCGCGACGGTCCGTGCTGGTGCTCGACGCCGAGCGCCGCATGGAGGACGACCTCGACGGCGCCGTGCGGGCACTCTGGTTCGGGCCATAGCGCCCCAGCCCGGTCCGCTGCCAACGGGGCGCCCTGTAGTACGATTGAACGCCCACTCCGCCCGGAGCGCCCACGTTGGATCTTGCCTATAGTTCGGAGTACGCGGTCTTCCGCGACGAGGTGCGCGGCTTCCTCGAGTCCCACCGCGACCAGGCCCCGACCGCCATGCAGCGCGGCAGGCCCAGCGAGCAGGCGAAGGCGTGGCAGCAACTGCTCATCGAGCACGGCTACGCGGCCCGCACCATTCCCAAGGAATACGGCGGCTACGGCGCCGAGCCGGACATCCTGAAGTCGCACATCATCGCCGAAGAGTTCGGCAGGGCCCGGGTCCGCCCCGGCCACGACGGGGACAACCGCCTCGTGCCGACCCTGCTTGAGCTCGGCACCGAAGAGCAGAAGCGCACCTACATCCCGCCCACGATCCGCGGCGAGATGACCTGGTGCCAGGGTTACTCCGAACCCGGTTCCGGATCGGACCTCGCCTCTCTCTCGACGAAGGCGGAGGTGGACGGCGACGACTTCGTCATCAACGGGCAGAAGATCTGGACGTCCGGGGCGCAGTACGCCGACATGATCTTCTGCCTGGTGCGCACCGAGCCGGACGCGCCCAAGCACCAGGGCATCAGCTACCTGCTCTTTCCGATGGACACGCCGGGCATCGAGGTGCGCCCGCTCGTGACCATGACCGGCGAGGCGACCTTCAACGAGACGTTCTTCACGGATGTCCGCGTGCCCACCAGCCAGATCGTCGGCCGGCGGGGCGAGGGCTGGTTCGTGGCCAACGCCACGCTCAAGCACGAGCGCGGCGGTCTCGGGGATCCGAACCAGGCCGAGAACCGGTTCCACCAGATCGTCGAGATGATGCAGGAGGAGACCCTCGACGGGCGGCCGCTGATGTCCCAGACGGCGTATCGCGATCGCCTGGTCGCGCTGCAGGGCCAGATGCTCGCCATGAAGTTCAACGGCATGCGCGTGCTCACCCACAACATCCGCGAGGAGGAGCCCGGCCTGCCGCGCTGGATCGTCAAGCTGAACGGCTGCGAGCTCAACCACCGGATGGCGGAGATGGCCATCGACCTCCTGGGCGAACTGGGCGTGCTGTACCCCTCGAAGGGATTCGGAGGCCATCGCGACGAGGACGTTCCCTACCTCCGCGACGCGGGCCTCTGGCAGCAACGTTACATGTTGGACCTCGGCCTCATCATCGGCGGCGGCACGGCGCAGATCCAGAAGAACATGATCGGCGAGCGCGCCCTCGGACTGCCCAAGGAACCGAAGGTCGCCGATCCGCGTTTCGGCGGCGGAGCCGCCTGATGGAGTTCTCGCTCAACGAAGAGCAGCGCATGCTGCAGGAGAGCGTGCGCGGCTATCTTGAGGCGTCCTGCCCGCTGGACCGCGTTCGCGCGGCGGCTGAGGCCGGTGACACGCGCCCGGACGATCTGTGGAAGGGGCTCGTCGACCTCGGCGTGCACGCCATCGTGGTGCCGGAGGAGTACGGCGGCGTCGGACTCGGCCATCTCGAGGCCGCGCTGGTGGCGGAGTGCCTCGGCGGGGCCGTCGCACCGGCGCCCTTCGCGGGTTCTTCCGTCATGGCCCCGGTGGCCCTCGCCCTTGCCGGAAGCGACGGACAGAAAGACGAATGGCTGCCCCGGATCGCCCGGGGCGAGACGGTGTTCGGCGTCGGCGTGACGGAACAGATCGGCAGCCGGGAGTCCGGCGGGGTGACCGCGGACGGCGGGAGGCTCACCGGCAAGGCCATGTTCGTGCTCGACGGGGCCGACGCGGACATGCTGCTGATCGCGGATGCCGCCGGCGCGCTGCACATCGCGCGGGCCGCGGACGCGGAGGTGCGGCGACTGCCGACCATCGATCGCACGCGTTCCACGGCGGAGGTCCGCCTGGAGGCAACGCCCGCCGAAGTCCTGCCGGGTTCGACCGACAGTCGCGCAGCACTGCTCGCGGCCATAGACGCCGGGCGCACGATGCTCGCCGCGGACACGCTCGGGGCATCGCAAAGCATGCTGGACCAGGCCATCGCGTATGCGAAGGAACGCCGCCAGTTCAACCGGGTCATCGGGTCGTTCCAGGCCGTGAAGCACCTGTGCGCGGAGATGGCCTCCGCCCTCGAACCGTGCCGCTCCCTCGTCTGGTACGCCGCCCACGCCGCGCGGGCGATTCCCGACGAGGCGAGGCTGATGGCCTGCCACGCCAAGGCGCACCTGGCCGAGGTCGGCCGTTTCGTCGCGCGCACGGCGACGGAGGTGCACGGCGGCATGGGTTTCACGGACCTGCTGGGGCTGCACTACTGGTTCAAGCGGGTCGGCCTGGACCGTCAACTGCTCGGCGCGCCCGAGATCGTGCGCGAGGAGGCGGCGAAGGTACAGGGATGGGTCTGAGAGAAGACTGAGGGAAGCCGCTGCACGAGAACATCGCGCGGCAGACGAATTCATCGCAAGCTGCAGGGAGAGGGGCCATGCATCTTGAGGCAACCGAACCGGGAACCGGCGCCCGGAAGCTGCTTCGCCGAGTACCGAGGGGCATCGCGGCCGTAGCCGCCGTTGGAGCCGTCCTCTGCGCCGCCACCGTCAGCGCGGAAGTGAGCGCCGAGTCGCAGTTCGTGCTCAACACCTTCTCGTTCCTCATCTGGGGCGCGCTGGTGATGTGGATGTGCGCGGGCTTCACGATGCTCGAGGCCGGGTCCGTGCGGACCAAGAACGCGTCGGTCATCTGCCTGAAGAACATCGGCCTGTACTCCATCGCGGGGCTCGCCTACTACGTCATCGGGTACAACCTCATGTACACCGACGTCGGCAGCCTGATCGGCACGGTGCAGTTCGGCTACGGCCCGTCCGATGCGGAACGCTCCCTGCTCTCGGGCGAGGAGTCGGCCGCTGGGGCCGTCGTCGACCAGGGCTACTCAACGATGTCGGACTGGTTCTTCCAGATGGTGTTCGTGGCGACCGCCGCGTCCATCGTTTCCGGCACCCTGGCCGAGCGGGTGAAGCTGTGGTCCTTCTTCGCGTTCACCGCGGTGCTGACCGCCATCATCTACCCCGTCGTCGGCGCCTGGACCTGGGGCGGCGGCTGGCTGAGCGAGATGGGGTTCCAGGACTTCGCCGGCTCGACCATCGTGCACTCGACGGGAGGCTGGGCGGCGCTCGCGGGCGCCATGGTGGTCGGGCCGCGGCTCGGCAAGTTCCGCGCCGACGGCTCCGTCCGGTCGACGCCGCCCTCCAACGTGCCCGCGGTCACGCTCGGCGTGTTCATCCTCTGGCTCGGCTGGTTCG
>JAPPHP010000022.1 GCA_028821035.1 Gammaproteobacteria bacterium
TCCGCGTCGATGAACTCGAGCGCCTGCTCGAGCGAGAAGACGACCGGCGGCGTCAGCAGGATGTTCTCGTCGCTCGCCGCCGCCCGGATGTTCGTGAGCTTCTTCTCCTTGAGCGGGTTCACCGTCAGGTCGTTCGAGCGGCTGTGGATGCCGACCACCATGCCCTCGTACACCTCGGCGCCCGGCCCCACGAGGAGGCGGCCCCGGTTCTGCAGGTTGAAGAGCGCGTAACCCACCGCCTTTCCCGTCGCCTTCGAGATCAGGACGCCCGGCTTGCGGCCGGTCTCGAGGCCGGCCGGCACGCGGTCGTACCCCGCCGACGAGAACGTCATGACGCCGGTTCCCGACGTGAAGGAAGCGAACTCGTTCCGGAACCCCATCAGCGCCCGCGTCGACACCTTGCAGGTCAGCCGCACGCGGCCCCGGCCGTCGTGGTCGACATCCGCGAGTTCCCCCTTGCGCTCGCCGAGGGCCTCCATCAGCGGCCCCTGGTGCTCGGCGTCGATCTCGAAGACCACGGACTCGAAGGGCTCGAGCAGCACGCCGTCCCGTTCGCGCGCGATGACCGTTGGTTGCGACACGGCCACCTCGTAGCCCTCGCGCCGCATGGTCTCGATCAGGACCGAGAGGTGCAGTTCGCCCCGGCCAGACACCTCGAAGCAGTCCGGTTCCGCCGTCCGGCGGACGCGCAACGCGACGTTGTGGGACGCCTCGCGGAACAGGCGTTCCTCGATCTGCCGGCCGGTCAGGTACTTGCCCTCGCGTCCCGCGAAGGGGCTCGTGTTGACGCGGAACGTCATGGTCAGCGTCGGCTCGTCGACGGTGAGCGGCGGCAGCGCCTCCGGGGTGTTGACGTCGCAGATCGTGTCCGATACGCCCACGTCATCGACGCCGGTGACGCAGACGATGTCGCCCGCCCGCGCACAGGGCAGTTCGACCCGCTCGAGACCGCGACTCGCGAGAACCGAGAGCACGCGCCCCTTGCGCACTTCCCCGGCCGCGCTAACGACCGAGACCGGGGTCCTGGGCGGCAGGGCCCCGCGCCGCACGCGGCCGATCCCGATGACCCCCACGTAGCTCGAATAGTCGAGCGTGCTCACCTGCATCTGGAACGGTCCCTCGAGGTCGGCCCGCGGTGGAGGCACGTGCGAGACCACGAGGTCCAGGAGCGGCGCCATGTCCTCGGCGAGGGCGTCCGGATCGCGCCCTGCGACGCCCAGGGTCGCCGACGTGAAGACCGTCGGAAAGTCGAGCTGCGCCTCGCTCGCCCCGAGCCGGTCGAACAGGTCGAACACCTGGTCCACCACCCGGTGCGGCGCGGCGCCGTCGCGGTCGATCTTGTTGACGACCAGGATCGGCGCGAGCCCCGCCGCGAACGCCTTCTGCGTGACGAACCGGGTCTGCGGCATCGGGCCCTCGACGGCGTCGACCACGAGGAGGACCGCATCCACCATCGAGAGGATCCGCTCGACCTCGCCGCCAAAGTCCGCGTGGCCGGGCGTGTCGACGATGTTGATGCGGCAGCCGTCGTACTCGACGGCCGTGGTCTTCGAGAGGATCGTGATACCCCGCTCCCGCTCGAGTTCGTTGCTGTCGAGCGCCCGCTCCGCGATCTGGGTGCGCGCGTCCGCCGCCGTCTGCTGCAGCAGGCGGTCCACGAGCGTGGTCTTGCCGTGGTCCACGTGGGCCACGATGGCGACGTTGCGGATCTGCATGGCGCGCGGAGTTTAGCCGAGGCCCGCAAGTGGGAGTGGAGAAACGGTCATGCGTGCCAGACGACGACCGGGCTAACGCAACAGTGCCTGTGTGGCACGCCACAGCTTGTCGAAGGAAGGCGACCGTCGACGCGCCAAGGCCATGTCGAATCGCGCAGATAAGGCGGCCTGGTCGGCGGTGGGACGGTACGAACCGCTCATCCTCGCACCGAGCCACTCCTTCGCGCCCCCGACGGACTCCGGGTCGGGCGGCGCCGACAGCCCCGGCAGGATTCTGCGGGTGCCGCAGATGGACTCGATCGAGGCGAGAAACCAAGCCTCGTACTCGCGCTTGGCCAGCGCCACTTCGACACGGCGATCAGGCACTGCGGCCCGCGCACGTTCGAGCAGACTTGGCCCCAACTCCGCAGGGCAGTCCTCGTCCGCGTCGAGGAGGACAAGGACGCAGCCGTCATCGCCGCCGAGGTGCGCGGCCAAACGCGAGTAGCGCTCCAGTTCCCCCTGCTTCACGATGCGCTGGCGGGGTACCCGTATTGGCCGTAACACCGTCGGGGACGCAGCAGGTACGACTTCGGACGCAATACGACGAATCAACACGGGAACGGCTTCGACCTCGCCGTCGCCTTCGACTATGGCAACGACTCTCACGAACGGTCGCGCGGAGTTCCGAACAATCTGAGCTGATTAGGCACTGCCAAGTCAGGGTCCGGACTGAGGTGGCCCAGGCGCAGCAACTCCCCCGCACTGACCAGTTGTTCCTCCAGCGCCGCCCTACCCGTTCGGTCAATCGGGGCAAGTCGTGTTTCGCCATCGGCAGCCGTGACAGCCACTACAGAGTCGGTCGATATGGAGGGCCGATCCAGGAGGTCCGCGCTGTGGCTGGTCAACACCACTTGAACGTGCTCGCTTGCCTCGCCGAGGACATCCGTCAGAACGCCCGCCGCAGCCGGGTGCAACGCGCTCTCAGGCTCCTCAATCCCCACCAGCTTCGCGGTTCCTGGTTCGCCTTCGAAACCCTGGAAGAGCGCTACGAGTACGCCAAGCACTCGTAGCGTGCCATCCGAGACGTTCTCCGCCAGGAACCGCCACGGATGCTCGTCACCCCGGACCTGTTGCCGGAACTCCAGCGTAAGCTTCGGGCCGATAACCTTGGGCTCCGTTCCAACCGTCCCCGGGACCACCTTCGAGAGATACTCTACGACCCTGCCGGCACTCTCGGGTGCCCTCGACTTGAGGCTACTGAGGACGCTCGCGATGTTGCTTCCATCTCGCTTCAGCAGGTCACCCGGGTCGGGCGGTTGCAGTTCCCGAATCTGCTCCGGGTGGAAGTTGTAGAAACCCATCCCCGCCAAGGCGTCGTAAATGGGCCGGAACTCGGGGTAACCGGCAACCTGCATGAGATAGAGCCTGTCGGCGCCAACGCCGGGCGGATGGCTCAGCGACCCCGTGGCGACGCCGTCCTCCGCGCGAAACCAGTGCTCTTGCGTCCAGTCGAGCCCGTAGCATACGCACTCTTCCTTGCGCACCGCGTAGCGACCCTTCGGCTTGGCCCCCACCTCAAAGGCGTAGAAACCCATCGTCTCCGGAAGTCGGAACTCAAGTCGCACTCCGAAGCGATTGGGATGGCCTCGAGAGCGCCGTCGCACCTCGCTTATGCCGCCGCGCTCGCGCAGGGCGTGGTCCAGGGAGAAACGCAGCGCCTGGGCCGTAAAGCGCAGGGCATCCAGAAAGTTGCTCTTGCCAGCACCGTTGGGCCCGACGAGGATCGAGAGCGGCTGCAGGGCCACGTCGCAGGCCGCGATGCTCTTGTAGTTGCGTAACGCGACTCGCCTGATCAGCCTGGTGTCGCTATCCGTCATGGCAGGCGTGCGCCCGAAGTCCGCCTTCCCCGCAGCCGACTTGCCCCAAGTGTCTCACGCGCGCAGCGGCCTGCGTACCTTGGTCAACCTTCCGAGCCGGTAACGGCCGGCCGGTCCCGCGGTTTCCACGACTGAGCTACCGGCAGCCGTGCCGGCGTCCCGGCGTCAGCCGTACGCCACGAAGTTCAGCTTGTTCCCGTCGAGGTCGCGGAAGTAGCCGGCGTGGAAGCCCTCCCCGCGCGGCCCCGGCGCGCCTTCGTCCGTGGCGCCCAGCTCGAGGGCCTTCGCATGCAGCCTTGCGACGGCTTCGGGCGACCCCGCCTGCAGCGCCACCATCATGCCGTTGCCCACGGTCGCCGCATTGCCGTCATACGGCTTCATGACGACGACCATGGGCTGATCCATGCCGGTTCCGTACCCCACGACCCCGTCCTCTTCCATGAGCCTGCCGACCCCCATCTCCGCGAACAGGGCGTCGTAGAACGCGGTGGCGCGGTCGATATCGTTGGTGCCGACGGTGACATATCCGATCATGGGTCCGTTCCGGTGGTCCGAGTCGGGCGCGAAGCATGCCCGAATCT
>JAPPHP010000204.1 GCA_028821035.1 Gammaproteobacteria bacterium
GCACGGCTGTCGAGCGACCCGACTCCACATAACCGCCCGCTCCACATAAGTCGACTTATGTTGAGCGCAACATAACTCGACGACATCGGCTACGTGCAGCAGGAGCGTGCCGAGATGGAGGTGTTGTTCACGCTGCTGGCCGAACGCTACGAGCGCGGCAGCGTGCTGATCACGACCCACTCGTCCATCTTGCCGGGGAAGATCTTGTGACGTCGCCCCGCTGGTGCACCGCCACCGTCGCCACAGGCGTCGTGGGTGCGCTCTTTTTCGTCCTCTACACGACCTTCCTGGGCTCCGAAGGCGACCTGTACCGCGCCATGCGCCGCTACGGCACGATCGTGTTCTTCGGCTGCACGTTCCTGGCCGAGCTGTTCCTCGCATATCGGGCGCAGGCGGCGCTCGGCGAGACGCGGCTGGTCCGCGTGAAGGTGGTCCTGTGCCTCGCCGTGCTGGTCGAGGGGCTCACGCTCGGCACGTTGCAGAACTTCGTCGAGGACGATGAGTGGATCGAGAACCTCACGGAGTGGCACGTGGCGTCGGCCATCGCGTTCTACCCGTTCCTCACCTGGCTCAAATGGCGCGGTTCACGATGGACCGTCGAGTTCTCGACGAAGCCTCCCGCGGGCGGGCCCTGATCGGATGCCTGCGGCTCGGCCGAAGCAACGAGACCTCCATCCGCCGCGCGTTGCCCCCGCACGGTCCTTCCACTAGAGTTCGCGTCGTCGTCGCGACGCGGGCTCGACCACGCCATGGCAACGCCGAAGAAAGGCATCACGTTCGGGGCCTTCGACCTGTTCCACGCGGGCCATGTCCTGATGATGCAGGAGGCCAAGACGGTCTGCGACCACCTCATCGTCTGCATCCAGAGCGACCCGAGCATCGACCGGCCCGACAAGAACCGGCCGGTGCAGAGCATCGTGGAGCGCCAGATCCAGGTTGCCGCATGCCGCTACGTCGACGAGACGATCGTCTACGACACGGAGGCGCATGTTCTGGAGATCCTGCGCTGCCTGGACTGGGACGTGCGCATCCTCGGCGAGGAGTATCGCGACAGGGACTTCACCGGGCGCGAGGAGACCCTCGACCGCTGCCACTTCAACAAGCGGCCCCACGCGTTCTCGAGTTCCGAGTTGCGGGAGCGGGTGGTAGACCGGTCGGAGCTCAAGGCGGTGGGTTGAGGCGACCGCACATCGGTTCCTACCGCGCATTCACCAGAAACTCCCCGTTCACACAATTCTCCAGCCGCCCCCCGCGCAGGTAGCGCGCCGCGGTCCGCGCCGAGAACGCGCGGATGTCCCGTATGCTCTCCGGCGTGAAGAACGCCGAGTGCGGCGTGATGACGAGGCGGTGCCGGATCCACTCCTCGTTGCGGTGCCAGGCGCCGATCAGCGGGTCGTTCAGGTTGGCCGGCTCGTCCGGCAGCACGTCAAGGCCCGCGGCCAGCACGATGTTTTTCCGCATGGCGTCGTGCAGGGCGCCGAGCTCGATGAGCGGACCGCGCGCGGTGTTGATCACGATGATGCCGGGCTTCGCGGCGGCGAAGGCGGCGGCGTCCAGGATGTTGCGGGTCTCGTCGTTGAGCGGCGTGTGGACGCTGACGACGTCGCTCTGGCCCATCAGTTCCTCGAGGGTCTGGACCTTGCGCACGCCGAGGGCGAGTTCGATGCCGCTCGGCAGGTAGGGGTCGTAGAAGGCGACGTCCATCTCGAACGCCTTCGCGCGCAGGGCGGCGGTCGTGCCGATGCGGCCGAGGCCGACGACGCCGAACGTGCAGTCGGAGAGGCGCCGGCCGTAGGGATTGAGCGCCGGGCGCCAGTTGCCGACGGGGTCGGCGCGCAGGCTCTCGTCGTGGAAGGCGATGCTCTTGGTGAGGGTCATCATCAGCGCGATGGCGTGATCCGCGACCTCGCGCGTGCCGTAGTCCGGCGTGTTGCAGACCGGGATGCCGGCCTCGCCCCAGGCCTTCAGGTCCACGTCGTCGAAGCCGACCGCGGTCTTCACCATGATGCGGCATTTCTTGATGCGCGGGAGGTACTCGGAGGGCGGCGAGACCCCCACGATGGCGTCGCACTCGCTCCACTGCTCGTCGGTGACCTCGTCGAAGCCGCGGCAGAACTCGGCCGTGAAGCCCTCGCCCAGCGCTTCGATCTCCACTTCCTGGTTGCGGCCGAAGGCCCGTGGCCACAGTACGCGATAGGTCATCTCTCCTCCTGGCTTGCGACTTGACGGTGGCGGCCCGCGGTGCGGACGCCGGGACGGGTCACGCCTCCTCGGGCAGCGCCTTCAGCATGCGCTTGAGGGCGAAGTGCCGGTAGCTCTCGAGGACGAGGCCCCGCACTTCGTCCCAGTCCACCTGCTCCTCCACGTCGAGATTGATCCAGCCGTTGTGGCCGGTGTACCTCGGGATCGAGTAGCGCCGGTCGAACGTGAGCATGGCCTGCCGGTCGCGGCCCACCCAGAACTCCATGTGCATGCGCCCGCCGTAGCGGTGCGCGCCGCAGAACGTCTTCTTGCCGGCCCGGAAGACGGGGGTGCCGAACTGCTTCGCCGCGCTGGTTTCGGGGAGCGCCAGGCAGATCTCGGCCAGGGTCTCGAGCCGCGCCTTCGCGTGCGGGGCGAGCAGCGGGTCGAACTGCTCGTCCGGGATGGTCTCCGTGGGCGGTTCTATGGCAATCGTTTCGCCGATGGCGCGGACGAGCGAGGCGGGCGCGACCTTCTCGTACGCTTCCCGCACGCGCTGCGCGATCGTGCGCCAGTCGAGCCCCTTGTCGAGTTCCACGCCCAGCCAGCCCCGGGGGCCGACATAGGGCGGCACGAAGTAGCACTCCGGCTCGTTCTCGGAATAGAAGCGCTGCGCACCGTCCGGCGCGTTCAGCCACAGCGCGATGCGGCCGTCGCCGTGGTGGTTGACGGCGTAGGTCGCGAACGTCTTGTCGCGCACGCGGAAGTCGGGGGAGCCGCGCGACGGCCGCTCCTCCGTCTCGGGGAACGACAGGCAGACCTCGCGGACCGCCGCGTTGATGTCCTTGCCCACGGGACTACTGGGCGACGGACTTCGGGGTGGGCACGATGCGCTGCACGTTGATGCCGTCGCGGTCGATCAGTTCGCCCACCCTCGGGGCGATGTCATTGGTCCACTCGTCGCTCGCGTAGACGGCTTCGTACAGGCGTTCGCGCTCGGCCTCGGACGCGAAACGGCGGATCCACACGTACACCGAGTCGTCCTCCTCCCCGCGGAAGCTCGCCGTGATCACCATGCCGCGGGCCACCTGGAACGGGATGATGGTCCCTTCCATGAACTCGACCCACTCGTCCATCTTGCCGGGGAAGATCTTGTACTGGCGCAACTCGTAGAACATGCTTGTGGTTTCCGTCCGAAGCTCTGCAAACGTGCATGTTCCACCGAAACTCTTGCGCAAGTCCATCGCCGCGCTGGGCGTACTCGCGGCGGTGACCGCCATGCCCGATACGGAAGTCGACACTGCCGTCCGCGTGGAACGGCTGCTGGACGCGCCGATCGTCGACGCGTCCACGCACCCGAGCATCGGCGAGAACATCCAGGGTCCGTCGTTGATCCGCGTGCCGGAATGGGTCGAGAACCCGCTCGGCGCTTACTACCTCTACTTCGCCGACCACAAGGGCAGTTACATCCGACTGGCGTACGCCGACGCCCTCACCGGGCCGTGGACGGTGCACCCTCCGGGCAGCCTGCAGCTCGCGGATTCCCTCTTCCCCACCGAGCCGCCCGAGGTGTCGCCCGAACTCCTTGCCAGGGTCGAGGCGCGGCTGAAGGGGAGGAACCTCGGGCACGACGCGCTCCACGAGATGACGGCGGTGCACATCGCCTCACCGGACGTACACGTGGATGACGCGCAGCGCCGGATCGTCATGTACTTCCACGGACTGGAAGGACCGGGTCACCAGGTCACGCGCGCCGCGATCTCCGCGGACGGCATCCGCTTCGAGGCGCGGCCCGAGGTCCTCGGCAGGACGTACCTGCGCGCCTTCCGCCACGACGGCATGACCTACGCCATGGCCATGCCGGGCCAGTTCTACCGTTCCGCCGACGGGCTGAGCGGGTTCGAGGAGGGACCGCTCCTCTTCAATCCCGACATGCGCCACGCGGCGTTG
>JAPPHP010000347.1 GCA_028821035.1 Gammaproteobacteria bacterium
GCCACCCAGTTGAAGTACTTCCGGTTCTCCGTCCAGGGACAGAACGGATACGCGTAGCTGTAGTCGACGCCGAAGACATGGGTGTAGAGCCGGCTCGGGGTGTCCACGCGGGCACCCGGGTACCGATTCTCGTACCAGGTGCCGCCGACATCACCGTTCTTCTCGACGACCGAGAACGGAATCCCTGCCCGCTTGAGCTGGATGGCGGCGTTGAGACCCCCCATGCCGGCGCCGATGACGGTGACGGAGAAGTCCTCGCGTCGCCGCGTCGGCTCCCGCGACCATTCGAGGCCGCGGGCCCAGGGATTCAGGGCCAGCTCCTCTAGCCACAGGTCCACCGCATCGGTCTCGGGGTCTGAGCCGATGGTCAGGGTCATGCTGGTCAGCAAGCGTTCGGCAGGACCGATACCCAGGTCGCCGGCGCCACGGTCCCGGTAGGACTTGAGGAACTCGGCGGCCTTGCGCCGCACGAGGGCGGCGTCCTCCTCATCCAGCGTCAGGCCGCCGAACAGGCCGCCGCCCCGGCGCACCACGGGGGTCGTCGCCGCGATCTCCTCATCCCCCGTGAGCTGGTAAATCAGACCCCGCAGCACCATCGGGTCGCCGTGGGCCGTCGCGTCGTCGATCGTTGCGTCACTCGCCCCGAGCAGCTCTTCGCGGACCGGGGCACCTGCGAGCGAGTCGTGCCCGCTCAGTTCCTGGATTGCTTCTGCCATGTCTCCGAGTATATGCAGGCAAGGCGCCCGGGCGGTAGCGCGGCTTACCCGGGCGTCTCCCGGACCCGATCCACGATCCGCATCAGCGCCGCGGCGATCTCGTCCGGCACTTCCTCCTGCAGGAAGTGGCCCCCCTCAGTTTCGGTCACCCGGGCATTCGGGAAGCTCCGCCGCATGGCCGGTAGCTGACCGCCCAGGATCGGGTCGTGCTTGCCCCAGACGATCTCCGCGGGAATGTCCAGCCCCTGAACGTACTGGCCGATCGCTGCCATCGCGGGCATCGAGGGATGGTCCGGTCCGTTGGGCACCATGCGCATCATGGCGAGCGGCGCCTTGTCGTTGCCGCTCTCTTCCACCGGTCGGGCGTAGAGGTCCAGCACCTCGGCTGGAAGGGAGTCGGGGTCGCCCTGGGTCCGTGGCAGGTTCCTGAAGATGGAGAGGAGCACCTCGAAGACAATCTCTCCGACGACCGGCCTCGCTGCCATCCGGTGGCCCTGCGAAAGGTCCCCCTCTCCTTCCCTGTCACCAAAGAGAGTGTTCAGCACTACGACTCCCTTCAGCAGCTCCGGCAATCTCGCGAAGGCCCCCATGCCGATCGGTCCACCCCAGTCCTGTCCTGCGTAAACCACTCCGGCCAACTGCAGCTTCGTGAGAACACCGCCGATCCAGCGGATATGGTTGTCCAACGTGTGCTCGCTCGCCGGCACCTTGCTGGAGAATCCCAGCCCCACCAGGGTCGGCATGATCACGCGGACACGATCGATCGGCAGCGCGGCAGCCACCTTCCGGTACAGGAATCCCGAGGTGGGGTTGCCGTGCAGGAGCACGAGGGGGAAGCCGGAGCCCACTTCGAGCACGTGCACCTTGATCCCCGGTTCGACCTCGACGAAGTAGCTCGCGTACCCGGCCGTGACGAACGTCGCCGCGTCCTCCGGCAGGCGGAACGCTTCAAAGTCGCCGGCGTCCAGCGTCACCACTCCATCCCCGGTCGGCACGACCCGCTCTCCATCCCGTGTGATCGCAATCACGAAGATCAGCACAGCGGCCGCTACCACCCCCAACGCCATGAGAATTCGTGACTTCAAGGCTTTTCTCCCATGCTGTCGCGATCCGGTGCGGTTCCCACCCCACGCTCCGCGAGCCAGATGCCGCCCAGCACCAGGGCCAGGGCCACCCCGTGATGGACGCGGAAGTCCTCGCCCAGGTACGCCACGGCGATCACCGCCGCGAACACGGGCACGAGATTGATGAAGATCCCGGCACGGCCCGGCCCGATGATCTCGACGCCCCGAATGAACATGATCTGCGCGAGAAACGACGGGAACAACGCCACCAGCGCAACCACGCCCCAGCCGCGCAGCGTCGGCGCCTGGAACTCGCCGAGCCAGGCTTCCACGGCCACCATCGGCACCGATGCAAGGAACGCGGATGCCGCAAGCACCGTGAACAACCCGAGCGCCGTCGACGCCGGCCGTCGCCGCAACCCCACCGTGTATCCCGCGTAGAGCATCGTGGCGAGCACCACGAGCATGTCCCCCTGGTTGAAGCGCAGTCGCAGCAGGCGCTCCGCGTCCCCGCCGGACGCAACGACCGCGACCCCGGCCAGCGTCACGCCGACCCCGACCCACTGCGGCGTCCGCGTCGGCGTCCGGTACGCGAGCAACGCTCCAGCCAGCACGAACACCGGCATCATGCCCTGGATGATGCCCATGTTGATCGCCGTCGTGTGATGGGCGGCGATGTAGAACAGACCGTTGAAGACCGCGAAGCCCAAGGCTCCCATGGCGAACAGGAACCCGAGATGCGGCCTGAGGTTCGGCCAATCACGGACGAGGCTCCTGGAGTTGAACGCCACCAGCAAGGCCACTACCAAGAGCCAGCGCAGCGCCACCACCACCATGGGCGACGCCTCGCCGACCAGGAGTTTCGCGAACGTCGTGTTGGCGCCGAAGCAGATCGACGTGCAGGTGAGAAGGAGGTAGGCGCGCACGACCCGTCACGTCGTTTCCACGCCGCCGAATGGTCGGCGCTCGCGACCCGTTACGCAAGGCGCCCGATCTCGTATGATCCGAAGGCTCAGGTGAGCCGACAGGAGGGGCCAGCACCATGCGGACCGTTCCATCTCCCGATACTGCCTCGTGCGGGGACCGTGCCCCCCTGGTCGCGGTTGTGGTGGCGAGCCTGTTCCTGACAGCCGCGGCCGCTGGCGACTACAGCCCCCCGCGCACCGCCGAAGGCCATCCCGACCTGTCCGGCGTGTGGGATTTCCGCACGCTGACGCCCCTGGAACGCCCGGAAGACCAGCAGGCGTTCCTGAGCCCCGAACAAGCCCGGGAAATCGAAGCCAAGGCGGACGCCGTGTCGGCCGCGCAGCACGCACCGAGCGATCCGGAGCGGCCAGCTCCGCCGGAGGGCGACGCCACCCCGTACAACGCCTTCTGGTTCGATCACGGCGCGCGGGTGAGCGCGGACCGGCGCTCGTCGCTCCTGATCGACCCGCCCGACGGACGGCTACCGCCGACACAACCCGGCGTCGAACGTCAGGCAATGGGCGACGACCAGCCGGAGGACCCACCGGTCAGGCTGCTGGTCGGCGGTGTCGGCGTGGCCGATCCCGAGAGCCGCGGCCTCGCCGAGCGGTGCATCGTCGGGTTCAACGCGGGCCCGCCGATCTGGCCAGGCGGCTACAACCAGAACCTCAAGATCATCCATGCGCCCGGCTACGTCGTGGTGTTCATGGAGATGGTGCACGAGGCCCGAATCATTCCCACCGACGGCCGCGGGCGCCCGCCGATGGAGATCCGTCCCTGGACGGGTTCGTCCCTCGGGCGCTGGGAAGGGGACACCCTGGTCGTCGAGACGGCGAACTTCCCCGGGAAACGCTCGAGCTTCGCGCCCACGCCATTCCAGTCGGTCGGCACGGCCGAGCACATGCGACTCACCGAGCGCTTCAGTCTCGTGGCCGACGACACGCTGCGCTACGAGTACACCGTGGACGACCCCGCCACCTACACGCGGCCGTTTACCGTGGCCCAGCAGATGCGGAAGAGCGAGGAGCAGATCTACGAGTACGCGTGTCACGAAGGGAACTACGGGCTGCGCAACATCCTGACGGGCGCCCGTATGCAGGAGAAACTGGCGGCGGCCGGCAGCGAGTAGACTTCGTCCGCGCCAGGGAAGCACAAGACCAGGAGAAGGAAGCAGTATGTCCGAACAGACCGCCGAGGTTCTCGCACCCCAGGAGGCAGCCGGCGCCGCGCCCGACTACGAGGTCGTCGTCATCGGCGCCGGCGTCGCCGGCATCTACCAGATCAAGCGGCTGAAAGACCTGGGCGTTCGCGCCACCGTCCTCAAAGCCAACCCCGACCTCGGCGGCACCTGGTACCACAACCGCTATCCGGGGGCGCGCTTC
>JAPPHP010000369.1 GCA_028821035.1 Gammaproteobacteria bacterium
TCGGGGAGGCGTGTCACTACGCCGGCATCGGGCGCTGCCGCATGGTGCCGGAGCCCATCGCGGCCGCGGTCGGCTTTCTGCACGAACGGCCGGACGCGGGCGACCGCGTCCTGACGGTCGACTTCGGCGGGGGCACGCTGGACTTCTCGATACTCGGCCGGCGTGACGCCGGAACAGGGTTCCGCGTCTTGTCGACCCACGGGGTCGCGCTCGGCGGCGACCACATCGACCGGTGCATCTTTCGCGAACTGCTGTTTCCGCTGCTGGGCCAGGGCGAACGGTGGCGCCGCCGCGGCGCCGCGCGCGAGATCGAGACGCGGTTCCCGTTCGAGGATTACGAGGAGTTCCTCCTCAACTGGCCGGTGACGTATCTCCTCAACCAGAACCGGTACACCACCGCCGTGCAGTCGTGCATCGAGTCGGGCGGCCCCGCGCGGCACAAGTTCCGCCGCCTGCGGGAACTCATCCAGCAGAACCTGGGGTACCTCGTGTTCCAGGCCATCAAGGGGTTCAAGGCCGAGCTGTCGGCGGCGCCCGAGGCCGTGCTCGACATTCCGGAGATCGACGTCGACGTGCGCATGACGCGCGGCGAGTTCGAACGCCTGATCGCGGAGCCGCTCCGGGACGTGGAACGCGCCGTGGACGCGACCCTCAAGGCGGCCGGCATGAGCACGACGGACTTCGATGTGGTGTTGCGTACGGGGGGATCGTCGCAGATTCCCGCCGTGCGGCGGATCCTGGACGAGCGGTTTCCGGGGCGGGTCGTCGAGCACGACCCGTTCACGAGCGTCGCCGCCGGGCTCGCCATCGCCGACTACTACGACCTGCCGGAGCTGTCCGAGGACAGTGCCCGCGGCATCTTCGGGTAGGGCCCGTTCAGTCGCTGGGCTCGAACGCCGGGTCGAGCACCTCGAACAGGCTCTGCACCATGCGGTACGTGAGACCCCACACGAAGTGGCGTTCCCCGAGCCGGTAACCTGGAAAGGGAATCGGTTGGCCGCCGATGGACTTTGGCTCGGTCGTGCGGTTCACGCCCGCGTGCATCGGCGCGAGCCGGGTCCATACCACGTCGGCCACTTCGTGGCTCATCTCGAACGCGGGATCCCCCTCGATGGCGAACACGTAGGGCGCGACCAGCATGTCGATCCGGCCCGCGGCCCGGACCGGGCGCTGCTGCGACAGTTCCCCGATCATGTCGGAGGGTTCGATGACGAGCCCGATCTCCTCGACGGTTTCGCGGATCGCCGCCGCGGCGAGGTTCGCGTCCGCCGGTTCGCGATGCCCGCCGGGAAAGGCCATGTCGCCGGACCAGGGGTCGCCTTCCTTCACGGCGCGCTGGATGAAGAGCACTTCCGTGTCGCCGTCGTGCTCCCGCAGCACCACCGCGACCGCCGCCTGCCGGGTGTCTGCCCGGGCGCGAAAGCGCACAGGCTCGTGCCCGGCGAGCCGCGCCTGGATGTCGGGGATGGGGAGCACCGCGCTATGATAGCCCGGGCATGTCTCTCGAATCCCCCGCCAACCGGTGCTTCGTCTGCGGGCCCGGCAACCCGGACGGTCTGCATGTCAGGTTTCGCCTGGAGGACGGCGTCTGTCGCGCGGAGTTCGTCCCGGCGCCGAACCATGGCGGGTACGACGGCGTCACCCACGGCGGGATCCTGTTCAGCCTGCTCGACGACGTCATGGCGAACTGGGTGTTCCTGCAGGGCGAGCAGTGCTTCACGGCGCGCGCGGAGGTGCGCTACCGCCAGGCGCTGCCCATCGGCACTCCCATCCGCCTCGAAGGCCGCCTGCGCAGGCGCAAGGGGCGGCTGGCCATCGTGGACGGGCAGGTGCTCCGGCAGGACGACGGGTCCGTGGTCGCCGAGGCGACGGGCAGCTTCATGATCGCGGAGCGTCCTCGCCGGGACTGATCCCACGCGGGGGGCGAGGTCGTCCCGGCAGCCTCTTGCGCCGGCGCTCGAATAGTCCGATATTTCAGTTGCGACAGAAACATCCGAAGCAGTCGGGAGAGCTGGTGTGACAACGGACACGGAGCGGACGGCGGGGACGACGACGGAAGGCATCGCGGGCGAGACGGAAGCACTGGCTCCGCTGCCGGAGCCGGTGGAGCGGTTCATCCTGCATTGGGGCGACATGGGCAGCCACTGGGGCGTGAATCGCTCCATCGCGCAGATCTATGCGCTCCTCTACCTCTCGGATCGACCGCTGGCGGCGGACGAGATCTGCGAGCGCCTCGGCATCGCCCGCTCGGGAGTCAGCAACTCCCTGCGGGAACTGGTGGGCTGGAAGCTGATCTGGCGCGCGCCGGTGCGCGGCGACCGGCGCGATCACTTCGAGGCCGAGACGGACCTCTGGGAGATCGTCAAGCGCATCGCGGAGGGCCGTAAGGCGCGCGAGATCGACCCGGCGCAGCGCGCGCTCCGCGAGTGCGTGGCCGCCGCGGAAGCGGACCCGAGCGTCAACGGGACGGCGATGACGCGGCTCGCGGACATGATGGCGTTCGTCGAGACCATGAACAGCTGGTACGAGCAGATGCTGACGATGCCGAAGTCGAGCCTGATCGCGCTGATCAGCATGGGTTCCCGGGTGGTCCGGGCCCTGCGTCCGGGGAGCGGTGGGGCTCGGGGATGAAACAGCCCCCGCCGCTTCCCGTCCCGGCCGGGGCCCGGTGGCTCGTGACGGGAGGGACGGGCTTCATCGGTCGCCGGCTGGTGGAAGCCCTGGGCGCGGCTTCCGTCACGGTGCTGACCCGGAACCCAGGCGGGGCGGCGTTGGGTGGATCGGTGCGCGTGGTCACGGACCTGGCGGCGGTCGAGCCGGACGAACGCTTCGACGTGGTGGTGCACCTCGCGGGCGAACCCGTCGCCGGCGGTCTTTGGACGGCGGCGCGGCGGGAGCGAATCCTGCGTTCCCGGCCGAGCGTGGCGGAACGGCTGGTAACGTTCGTCGAGCGGCTGGAGGTCAAGCCCCGCGTCTGGATCAACGCATCGGCCGTGGGCTGGTACGGCATGCGGGGGGAAGAGCCGCTCGACGAGTCCGCCGATGCCCGCGACTGTTTCAGCCATCGCGTCTGCGCCGTCGCGGAATCCGCTGGTGCGGCCGCGGAAGCGTACGGACTGCGTGTGGTGCAGTTGCGCATTGGACTGGTCCTTGCCCGGGAGGGCGGCATGCTGGCGCAACTGCTGGTCCCGTTCAGGCTGGGCTTCGGCGGCCGGTTCGGCGCCGGGACGCACTGGATGTCGTGGATCGAGCGGGACGACGTGGTGCGGCTCATCGCGCACGTGGCGGCCGACGACACCCTCCGCGGCCCGGTCAACGCGACGGCCCCCAACCCGGTCACGAACGCCGATTTCGTGCGCGCGCTCGGCAGCGCGGTTGGCCGCCCGGCGTTCCTGCGCATACCGCGCGCGCCGGTCGAGGCGCTGTTGGGCGACCTGGCTCGCGAACTGTTCTTTGGCGGGCAGCGCGTACTACCGGCCAAGGCCCTCGAAAGCGGCTTCGACTTCCGGCATCCCGACCTGCGCGAGGCGCTCGCCCACGCGTTGGAGTGACGGTCGCTCAGGACGCCGCGGCCGTCTCGATGTCGTAGCGGGCGCTCTTCTCGCGATAGTCGAACCGGTCGATGCCGACGGCGGCGCGCAGGTCCTCGGTCGCGGGAACCACGTTTTGGTCCAGGGGGATTCCCGTCGCGTCGGCGACGCGGGTGATGCCGTTGAACGCCGCGGCAACCGTGAGCACGTCCACCATGGCCTGCTCGCCCAGCACCGCGGCGGCGGATTCGCGCAAGCCGGCCAGTTCGTCCCAGCGGTTGGCCACGGTCGCCTCCGTGAGTGCCCGGATCGTGTCCGAGTGCGGCACGCCCGAGTCGCCGCGCGCGCTCGTGACCGCGGACAGTTCGTAGGCCCTGTCGTCTCGCTCGCCGCTCGCCCGGAGCAGCATGGTGTGCGCGGTGGTTCAGTAGAAACACTCGTTCAGCGCCGATACCCGCGACGCGATGAATTCGGCCTGCGCCTGGGCAATGTCAAGCGGGATGTCGCGCAGCGCGTAGTGCGCGCGAAACGCGAGGAAGAAGAGCGTCACGGCGCTCGGGACCAGGCCCATGGCCCGGCCGA
>JAPPHP010000440.1 GCA_028821035.1 Gammaproteobacteria bacterium
GTCCGTACCAACGACCCCGCCGGCTGGCGCTGACCGCCCGGGGCCGCCCGACACTGCTTCGCGTCATCGAATACCGCACGTCGTGGGACGCTACGGGACGCCCGGTCGGCGTCAGTCCGACCAGAGCCGGAGCAGGTTGTTGCGGAGGCGTTTGAGTTCCGTGACGGCGTCGTCGAGGTTGCCGTCGGCGTCCCCCACACGGTCGATCGCCTGCGCAAGGTCGAACAGCAGATGGCGGTGCGGTGCCAGGCGCACGCGGCTCTGGACCCAGCCGACCACGGCCAGCCGAACGCCGTCTTCGACCGGCCGTACCGCATGCAGTTGATCGCTCGGATAGACCAGGGCGCAGCCGGCCGGCAGCTTGAGCGCCTGCGAGCCCAGCGGCGAGTGGAGTTCCAGTTCGCCGCCGCTGTAGCTCTCCGGGTCGGACAGAAACAGCGTGAAGGACAGGTCGGTGCGCAGGCCGTCGATGAAGGCGTCATCGAAATGCGCCCCGTAGGTCATGTCGGGATCGAAACGGCTCACCAGCATGCGCCCCAGGCGCGCGGGGACGGCGAAACGCTGGAACACGGCGTGGCGGCCGAGGGCCTTGCGCACGGTCGCGAGAATGCGCTGCACCTCCGCCCGGTCCGACAGGGCTTGCAGATTGTGTTTCCGAGGCCGTGCCGTGCGCCCGGCGGTTCGCTCCCCCGACTCGAAGAGCGTCGCGTCGGCGAGCACCTTGACAAAGGCGTCCACATGGGCGTGACTCAGCACGTTTTCCAGGCAGACCATCATGAGTGACAGTATATCGACCGGCCCCAAGGCCAGCTTTCAGTGGAAGACCGTAACGACGCTGGGTGCCGCGACCTGGCTGGTGACCAGCCAGCTTGCCGGGTGCAGCCCCGAGGACGGTGCCCCGGCGGAGGGGGAGGGCGAGGGCGAGAGCACGCTGACCCAGCCCCTCGTGGGCGGTGAGGGCGAAGGCGGCGAAGGTGAAGGCGGGGAGGGCGAAGGCGGCGAAGGCGAAGGCGGCGAAGGCGAAGGCGGTGAAGGCGAAGGCGGCGCGACGGTCGGCGCCGACTTCGCGACGAACGACGTTGCCTACCTGACACAGCTCGGACTCATTCGCGGCCATCTCGCGGTCGGCTACGCGCTGTATCAGCACGACCTGCCCGAACTGTCGGAAACGCACATGAAACACCCGCGGGAAGAGATCTATGCGGCGGTCGTCCCGGCCTTCGCCGCACGGGGTTGCGACGGTTTCGCGGATGGCCTGACGGCGCTGACGCAGGCCGTCGTCGACCGGGCCGAAGCGGCGGAGGTGACGGCGGTCTACGAGGCGCTTACGACGGCCATCGGGCGTTGCGAACAGACGGCGGCGACCGGCGATCCGGCGGTCATGGCGAAGGTGATCGAGCAGCTCCTGCGCACGGCGGGCGTCGAGTACCAGATCGGGGTCGTAGACGGCGCCATCGACAACCTCCACGAGTACCAGGACGCCTGGGGCTTCACCGAGGTCGCGGCGATGTGGTCGCGTTCGGCGGCGTTCGGCGCGACCCCCGCCGCCACGGCGGTGGCCGGGCAGATCCAGGACGTCATCGTGGGCCTGGACGGGCTATGGCCGTCGCTGGCTCCCGACGGCGCGGTGGACGGCGACGCCGCCCAGCTCTTCGGGGCCGCCGGCGGAGTGGAGGTCGCTGCCCTGCCCCTGTCGCAGGAAAGGTAGTCAGGGGAAAGGTAGTCGCGCGGAAACGTAGAACAGCGGCTGCTAGTCGGGCAGCTTGCGCACGTAGAGCACGAGTTCGTGGTCCACGAGTTCGTAACCGTGCTCCTTCACGACCTCCCTCTGCAGGGACTCGATGCGCTCGTTCACGAACTCCGTCACGGTCCCGGTGTCCACGTCGACCATGTGGTCGTGGTGGGTCTCGTTGGCGAGTTCGTACACCGCATGCCCGTCGTCGAAGTTGTGGCGGTCGACGATCCCGGCGCTCTGAAACTGCGTCAGCACGCGGTACACCGTGGCGAGTCCGACGGACTCGTCGGTCTGGATGAGACGCTTGTACACGTCCTCCGCGCTCAGGTGGTGGGGCTCCGCGTTCTCGAGCACTTCGAGCACCTTGAGCCGCGGCAGCGTCACCTTCAGTCCGGCGCTTTTCAGGTTCCGTTGCGGCACAGTCCGTTCCCCGACGTGTTAAGTGACGCAACGCGGTGCGGCCTCGCGTGGCGCCTCCGAGAACCGGCCACCGTACTACTCCGGGTATCGTGCGTCCACTGTCCACTGTTGCCGCGGCGTCGGACCGTCTGCGCGGGTATACAATGCGGCGCGGGACGGAACCTTGAGAGCAATGCGAGCCATTGAGTAGCGGTAACGCGGCGCCCGCCCGGGACGAGGACGGCCCTTGCACGCGAGGGGCAAGGGCCTCGCGCTCCCCCGTCGGCGCTTTCCCCGAAGGCTGGTACTTCGTTGCGACGCTCGCGACCCTGCGCAAGCGACGCCTGATCGAGAAGGTCTGGCTGGGCCAGGACATCGTCGCCTGGTGCGACGACGAGGGAGCCGTCTGCGTCGCGGAGGCCTACTGCGCCCACCTCGGATCTCACCTCGGCCCGAGCGTGGGTGGAAGCGTCCGGCGAGGTTGCCTGGTGTGTCCGTTCCACGGCTTCGAGTACGACATCACCGGCCAGTGCGTGGCCACGCCGGGGGCCGCCGCGCCGACGAACGCCCGGCTCAGGGTGTTCGAGACGCAGGAGGTCGCCGGCATGCTGTTCGCCTGGTGGAGCCCTGTTGTCCGTCCGGCGCGTTGGCGTCTTCCGGAGCTCGGGCAGGAGGGCTGGGGCAGCGTCGGCTTCCGGCCGTTCCGGCTCCGTTCGCACCCGGAGTACACGGCCGAGAACGCCGTCGACGTGAATCACCTGTCCCATCTGCATCACTACCACGAGACGCGCCAGGTCGGCCGCGTCGAGGTGGACGGGGCGCATCTCAGGAGTGCGTTCGAGTTCAAGCGGAGCCGCCGGATCGCTGGGCTCTGGAAGGTGGAGACCAGCGTATCGGCGGTGGTCAACCTGTATGGGTTGGGTTACTCGTTCGTCAACATCCACGAACGTTCGATCGACGTGCACGCACGGTTCTGGGTGCTCGGCACACCCGTGGACGACACCTGGATGGAAATACTGCTGGCCTGCCAGCTGCGTCGCCTGAGCCGACCGAAGCGCGCGATCGTCGGCCTGCGCTTCCTCCCGGTCGGTCTGCGAACGCACCTCTTCACGGAGTTTCTTCTCAACGGACAGGCCGCGGACGTCCGCCAGGACCTGCCGATCTGGAGCAACAGGCGCTACACGCCCCGCCCGATACTGAACCGGCTGGACGGGGAGATCATGGTCTTTCGCCGCTATTGCAGGCAGTTCTATCCGGGCGAGCCGGCCACACCCGCCGAGGACCGCCCCGCGCGGGCAGTCGGTACGTAGCGTCACGGCGTGAGCCCGCGAGCCAGCGTGGGGGGATCCCTGCACCGCGCCTTCTGCGTGGCCGTCTTCGTCTTCCTGATCGCGCCGATCCTGGTGATCGTGCCGCTCAGCTTCAACGCCGAGCCATACTTCACTTTCACCGAAGGGATGCTGCGGCTCGATCCGGACGCCTGGTCGCTGCGCTGGTACCAGGCGGTGGCGGGTGACGAGCAATGGCTTCAGGCGGTGGTCAACAGCATCGTGATCGGAATCGGGGCTACGGCACTTGCCACGACGCTCGGCGTGGTGGCAGCCCTCGGGCTGGCCGATCCGCGGATGCCGGGGCGTCGGCTGGCGATGGGCCTACTCATTTCGCCGATGGTGACGCCGATCATCGTCTCCGCCGCCGGGATGTTCTTCTTCTACACGAGCCTCGGCCTGGCGCAGACGCACGTCGGTCTGATGCTCGCTCATGCGGCGCTTGGCACGCCGTTCGTGATCATCACGGTGACGGCGACGCTGTCGGGCTTCGACACCAACCTGATGCGGGCGGCGGCGGGACTCGGCGCCGGCCCGTGGGTCGGCTTCCGGCGCGTCCAGTTGCCGCTCATCCTGCCGGGCGTGGTCTCCGGCGCGCTGTTCGCCTTCGCCACGTCCTTCGACGAGGTGGTGACCGTCCTGTTCA
>JAPPHP010000256.1 GCA_028821035.1 Gammaproteobacteria bacterium
CTTCGACATCCGCAAGAACCTCCTCGAATACGACGACGTCGCCAACGACCAGCGCCAGGTGATCTACCAGCAGCGGAACGACCTCATGGGGTCCGCCGACCTGTCCGACACCATCGAGACCATCCGCGAGGAAGTCGTCGCCGACCTGTTCTTCGACTACGTCCCGCCGCAGAGCATCGAGGACCAGTGGGACGTCCAGGGGCTGGAGCAGGCCCTGGCAGCCGAGTTCAACTCGCAGCAGCCCGTCTCGCGCTGGCTCGACGAGGACGAGTCGCTGAGCGAGGACCCGCTGCGGGAGCGGATCCTCGCGCAGATCAACCAGGAATACGCGCAGAAAGAGAGCGCGTGGGCGGCCCAGGGCATCGACATGCGCGTGGTCGAGAAGCAGATCATGCTCACGATCCTCGACCAGAAGTGGAAGGAGCACCTGGCGACGATGGACCACCTGCGCCAGGGCATCCACCTGCGCGCCTACGCCCAGAAGCAGCCGAAGCAGGAGTACAAGCGCGAGGCATTCGTGCTGTTCCAGGAACTCCTGCAGCAGATCAAGCGCGACGTGATCCGCCTCCTCTGCCGGGTCCAGGTCGAGCGCGAGGGACAGATCGACGAGGTGGAGCGCCGCCGCCGCGAGGAGCAGGAGCGGCGCATGCGCTACCAGCACGCGGCCGCCGCCACCTCCGGCGCGGAAGCCCCCTCTCCGGCGGACCCGCGTCCGGCGACGTTCGTCCGGGGCGAGCGCAAGATCGGCCGCAACGAGCCGTGCCCCTGCGGCTCGGGCAAGAAATACAAGCACTGCTGCGGCAAGGCGGCGTAGCGTTGCGATGGCCGTCAACCTGCCCGAGATGGGCGCCCTCGCGCCCGTGCCCGGCATCCGCGTCGGCAGTGCGGCCGCCGGCGTCCGCTACAGCGGCCGTGACGACCTCGCCCTGTTCGAACTCGCCCCCGGCACGACGGTCGGGGGGATCTTCACGCGGAGCGCCTTCCGCGCGCCGCCGGTCACCGTAGCGGCCTCCCGCCTCGGGCGGGCGCGGGGACTCGTCGTCAACAGCGGCAACGCGAACGCCGCGACGGGCGAGGTCGGCCTCCGGGACGCCGAGCAGAGCTGTGCGCTGGCCGCGGCCGCCCTCGGCTGCCGCGGGTTGTATGTGCTGCGGTTCTCCAGGGGCGTCATGGGCTTGTTCCTGCCTTTGGACGGTATGGCCGCGGGCGTCACCGACGCCGCCGCCGCACTGGCGGCCGGCGGCTGGGAGCAGGCGGCCCGCGCCATCATGACGACGGACACGGCGCCGAAGGGCGTCTCCGGGACGTTCGACATCGGCGGCCACCGCGTCAGCGCGACCGCCATTATCAAGGGCTCCGGAATGATCCGGCCCGACATGGCGACGATGCTGGCCTTCCTCGGCACCGACGCCGCGCTCTCCGAGGGGGCGGTCCAGTCCCTCGCCCGGGACCTCGGCGCACGCAGCTTCAACCGGCTCACGATCGACGGCGACACGTCCACCAACGACGCCTTCGTCGTCGCCGCCACCGGCCGCTCCGGCACCGGCGACGAGCAGTACGACGCGTTGCTCGCGGCGCTGACGCCACTGGTGGTCGAACTCGCCGAGCGCACGGTGCGAGACGGCGAGGGCGCGACCAGGTTCGTCACCATCGTCGTCGAGGGCGGCGCGTCGGACGAAGAGTGCCTGCAGGTGGCGTATGCGGTGGCGCACTCGCCCCTGGTCAAGACCGCCCTGTTCGCGGGGGATCCGAACTGGGGCCGGTTCTGCATGGCCATCGGCAAGGCCGGCGTCGAGGGCCTGGAACCCGATCGCGTCTCGCTGGACCTCGACGACGTCCGGGTCGCGGAGAACGGCCTCGTGGCGCCGTCGTACACCGAGGCCGCCGGCGCGGCCGTCATGCGGCAGGACGAGTTCACGGTGCGCATCGGCCTGGGCCGCGGCGACTGCCGCGAGACCGTGTGGACGTCGGACCTGTCTTACGACTACGTTCGCATCAACGCCGAGTACCGGACCTGACCGCCGGGGCCCCAACCGGCGCCCTGACCCGGTCTTCACTCCTCGTCGAGATCGTCCGGCAGCAGGTCGTCGAAGACGGGATCGCCCGGAATCCGGTGGGCCTCGTCCGCCCACGCACCGAGGTCGATCAACCGGCAGCGCTTCGAGCAGAACGGCCGGTGCGGGTTGGACGCCGACCACCTGACCGGTTTGCGGCAGGTGGGACAGGGCAGCACGCGGACCGGCTCAGCCATGGGCGAGCCTCGCCGCGGGCCAGGCGAACAGGGTGAGTTCTTCCCGGAACACGAGTCCCAGCCAGCCGCCGGCCGCGAGGAACGGACCGAACGGCATGGGGTCCTGGCGCCGCATGGTCTTCAGGAGGATCGCGACCACCGCCCAGGCCAGTCCCAGGGTCGACGCGATGAGGACCACCGCCGGGAGCGCCTGCCAGCCGAGCCAGGCCCCGATCGCGGCGAGCAGCTTGAAGTCGCCGTGCCCCATGCCTTCCCGCCCCGTCACCCACCTGAACGCCCAGTAAAGCGCCCAGAGCACCGCGTAGCCCAGGGCCGCGCCGGCAATGGCGTCGACCGGGGTCACGTGATCGAACAGGATGGCCGCGACCAGTCCGCCCCACAGCAGCGGCAGCGTGATCTGGTCCGGCAACAGCTGGGTGTCGCGGTCGATGAACGCCAGGACGATCAGGCTCCAGGTGAACAACAGCCAGCCGACGGTGATCCACTGGAGCCCCCAGGCGTGGAGGACGACCAGCCCGAGGGCGGCGGCGAGCGCCTCGACGAGCGGGTACCTGGCCGGGATCCGTTCGCCACAGTACCGGCAGCGTCCGCGGAGGACGATCCAGCTTGCCAGCGGCACGTTCAGCCACGGGGCGATCGGGTGCTCGCACGCCGGGCACCGCGAGCCGGGGCGCATCAGGTCGAAGCGCGGTCGCGCCGGCAAGGCGATGTGCAGCAGTTCGCGCGCCTCGTCGCCCCACTGTCGCTCGAGCATCCTGGGCAGCCGGAAGATGACCACGTTCAGAAAGCTCCCCGCGACGAGGAACACCACCGTCGCCGGAATCGCCAGGCTCCAACCTTCCGGCATCCGTCCGCCCTCGGCTCAGGGGCCGCCGATCACCGCGCCGAGCTGGAAGATCGGCAGGTACATCGCAACGATCAGCCCGCCCACCAGGACGCCGAGCACGGCCATGATCATCGGTTCGACCATGGATGCGATGGTGTCGACCGCGTCGTCCACCTGCCGCTCGTACCACGCCGCCGAGCGCGCCAGCATGTCGTCCAGGGTTCCCGACTCCTCGCCGACCGCGACCATCCCGACCACGTCGTCCGGAAACACGCCCGCGTCGCGCATCGATGCGTGGAGCTGCCGTCCCGTCGCGACCTCCGCGCGCACGCGTTCCACGGCCGCCTCGAACACCCCGTTGCCGGCGGCGCGCGCGACGGACTCCAATGCATCGACCAGGGGGACCCCGGCGGCGAACGTCGTCGACAGGGTCCGCGTGCAGCGCGCCACCGAGGACCGCTCGATCAGCCGACCGAACACCGGCAGCCGCAGCGACGCCCGGTCCAGCAGCGCGCGCAGCCCCCGGGAGCGGTTACGCACCGCGCGCACCCCGAGCACCGCCGCCAGGCACGCGCCCACCATCGTCACCCACCAGTCGCGCACGAACTCCGACAACGCGATCACCCACCGCGTGGACGCGGGCAGTTCGGCGCCGAACCCGGCAAAGATCTGCTCGAACTGCGGGACCACCTTGACGAGCAGGATACCGGATACCACCCCGCCCACGCACAGCACCGCGGCCGGGTAGATCAACGCCTTGCGCACCTTCCTCTTGAGGGTCTCCGCCTTCTCCTGGTAGGTGGCGATCCGGTCCAGCATCGCCGGCAGCGTGCCCGACCGTTCCCCCGCCTCGACCAGGTTGCGGAAGAGATCGTCGAAGTGTTCGGGGCGGCGTCCGAGCGCCGTGGCAACGGAATCGCCCGCCGACACGTCCGCCCGCAGCGCGCGTACGAGACTCGCGAGCGCCGACTTGTCCGTACCGTCGGCGATGATCCCGAAGGCCTGCAGCAGGGGCACGCC
>JAPPHP010000485.1 GCA_028821035.1 Gammaproteobacteria bacterium
GGCGCCACGCCACCTCGGACTGGATGGGCATGGAGCAGGCGCGGGGCATCAGCGTGACCACCTCCGCCATGCAGTTCCCCTACGGGGACCGCGTCGTGAACCTCCTCGACACGCCCGGCCACGAGGACTTCTCGGAGGACACCTACCGGACGCTGACGGCCGTGGACGCCGCCCTCATGGTCATCGACGGGGCGCGAGGCGTCGAGGCCCGCACGAAGAAGCTCTTCGAGGTGTGCCGGATGCGGGACACCCCGATCCTCACGTTCGTCAACAAGCTCGACCGTGAGATCCGCGAGCCCGTGGAACTCCTCGACGAGATCGAGGACGTGCTCGGCATCGCCTGCGCGCCGATGACCTGGCCCATCGGCGCCGGCGGGCGTTTCCTCGGCGTCTACGACCTCGTGCGCGACCGCATCCACTGCTTCGCGCGCGGCCATGCCGACCGGCGCCACTGCCATCCGACCATCGACGGGCTGCACGGCGACGCGGCGCGGGAGTACGTGGGCGACGCCTACCGGGACTTCGTCGACGAGGTCGATCTCGTCCGGGGCGCGAGCCATGCGTACGAGCGGGAGGCCTTCCTGCGCGGCCGGTTGACGCCGGTGTTCTTCGGCACCGCGCTCGGCAACTTCGGGGTGGACCACTTCCTGGAGCACCTCGTGGAGGAAGCCCCGGCGCCCGGGCCGAGGGATGCGACGACCCGGTCCGTGGACCCGGCCGAGGAGAAGTTCACCGGGTTCGTCTTCAAGATCCAGGCGAACATGGACCCGCGGCACCGCGACCGCATCGCCTTCGTCCGGGTGTGTTCCGGGCGCTACCGCCACGGGATGACGATGCGCCACGTGCGGCTCGGCAGGGACGTGAAGGTGACCGACGCCGTGACGTTCCTCGCGGGGGACCGCGTACAGGCCGAGGAGGCGTACCCGGGGGACATCATCGGGCTCCACAACCACGGCACGATCCAGATCGGGGACACCTTCACCGAAGGGGAGAACCTGCGCTTCACCGGCGTGCCGAACTTCGCCCCGGAGCTCTTTCGCCGGGTCCGGGTGCGGGACCCGATGAAGTCCAAGCAGCTCGACAAGGGGATGCGGCAACTGGCGGAGGAGGGCGCGACACAGGTGTTCGTTCCGGCGACGCGGAGCGAACTCATCGTCGGCGCCGTGGGCACTCTGCAGTTCGACCTCGTGGCGTATCGTCTCAGGGACGAGTACCGCGCGGACTGCCTGTACGAGGACAGCGACATCCACACGGTACGCTGGGTGGCCGCGGACGACGAGGCGCGGCTGCGCGAGTTCGCGTCCGCCAACCAGGCGCGCCTGGCCACCGACGCCGGGGGGTGCCTCGCCTACCTCGCGCCCTCGCGCGCGAACCTGCAGCTCGTCCAGGAGCGCTGGCCCGACATCCGGTTCGCGGCGACGCGCGAGCACGCCTGACGCCGTGCGCGATCTCTCGGGTCAGGACGCGCCGCCCGCGGAAGGTTTCCGCCTGCTGCGGGAGCGGGGCGGGCGCGTCGTGGATGCGGCGCTGCTCGTCTCCGCCGTGGTCGATCCGGCGACGGATGCCGACTGGTGCCGGTCCGAGCTGCGCCGGCTCGCCGACGCCGCACCGCCGGAAGCCGGACCCGAAGAACTCGTCGAAGCGCTCCGCGCGGCCGGCTTTGCGGGGGCGCGGAGGACCTACTACGAGGCCCGCAACAGCGCACTCGACTACGTGTTGCGCGAGCGGCGGGGCATTCCCATCAGCCTGGCGGTGGTCGTGATCGGGACGGCCGAGTGTCTCGGCCTCGAAGCCTCCGGGCTGAACTTCCCGCGCCATTTCCTCGTCGATGTGGAGGGCCTGCTCGTCGACCCGTTCCAGATGCGCGTCACGACGCGCGACGAGTGGCGCGACTGGCTGCGCCGGGAGGCGCGCACCGCGCAGGGTCGGCTGTCGGAGGCCGACCTGGACGCCGCCTTTCGCCCCGCGGGACCGGCCGATATGGCGTTGCGCATGTTGAACAACCTGCGGATGCTGCGGGAGGTGCGCGGCGATCCGGACTACGCGCTGCGGCTCACGGACTGCCAGCTCGCGTTGCAGCCCGACGCGTACGCGCTGCACGTGGACCGCGCCGATATCTGGCTCGCCCTGCGGTCCCTGGACATGGCGCGCCGCGAACTGGAGACCGCGCTCGACCTGGCGGACGGGGAGGCGAAGGACTCG
The DNA here is from genome assembly GCA_028821035.1 of Gammaproteobacteria bacterium. Lineage (GTDB taxonomy): Bacteria > Pseudomonadota > Gammaproteobacteria > Pseudomonadales > Azotimanducaceae > VXNE01. The sequence goes on from JAPPHP010000485.1 coordinate 2,203, forward strand.
ATCCGGACGCGCCTCTCGGCCTTGCCGGACGAACCGGGCGTGGCGAACTGACCGGGGGCGATCGGCCCCGCGTCAATCCGTCATGTCTTCGAACGGGTTCTCGACCTCGAGCGGAATCGGCTGCGCGTACCCCGGAATGCGCACCTCGGACGCCGAGACCTCGATGTCGGCGCCCCCCAGCACGCCTTCGCCGAACCGGTAGATGGGCAGGGTATCGCCCCGCGTCATGGCGGCGTCGTAGTCCCGGGCGCGCTCGGCGACGCGCTCGTTGCGCCGGGCATGGTCCGCCATCGCCGCGGCGCCGTGCTTCGCCCGCAGCATGCGCCGGGCGACGTGAGGCGCGAGGGCGAGGCCGGTGGCGTTGTTGCCGCCGAATCCCTTGGAGTTGATGAACGCCGCGTCGATCGATTCGGGATCGAACGCGTCGTGGCGGGTGTCGAAGCGCAGGTGGCTCGCATGCACGTCGTCCGCGATGCCGTCGATGGTGGTGATGCCGGGCAGCACGCCGTAGCGCCAGCTCCCCACGGCGCAGGCCAGCTGGTCGCCGGAGGCCGGCGCCAGGGAGTGTCCCAGGAAGGCCTTGACGGCCACGACGGGCCAGCCCTCGATGCCGAACGTCCGGGCGAGATCGTTCATGATTTCCGACTCCGTCACCCGGTTCTGCGGCGTGCCGGTTCCGTGGGCGTGGATGTACGTGCGCCGCCGGAGACTCTCCTCGCCGAGGATCGACTTCGCGAGGGCCATGGTCTTGGCGACCGTGACGAAGTTGCCCACTCCGGGACCGGAGATGGACTTCTTGAAGCCGTCGGCGTTGACGTGGACCGCCGGCAGGGCCGCATGGAGGTTCGCCCCGATTTCGACCGCCAGCGCATCGTCCGCGACCACGGCGAAGACGGCCGCCTCGGCCAGGGTGAAGCCGCAGTTCTCGGCGAACGGACGGCAGGCCCGGCGGTTGTCCACGGTGTCCGCCCCGTCGAGGGCCATCAACGCGTCGTCCTCCGCCAGGGCCCCCATCACCCGGTAGCCCTCGACCACCTCCGGCACGATGGGCGCTTCGGCGCCGCCGACGAGCGCGACCCGCAGGCGCCCGGCGCGGATTTCGTCCACGGCCAGCTTCAGGTTGTAGAGGAAAGTCGCGCACGCGCCGATCACGGCGCCGGTGCTTCCGACGCTCCCGACAACGTAGGCGTTGACGAAGTCCGACGGCATCTCGCACAGCCCGAGCGGCACCTGCTTGGAGGTGATGCGCCGGCCCGTCATGGGCGCCTGGAACATGCCGCCTGTGCCGGCGGCGTCGAGCTGACCCATGGCGCTGCCCGAGTACACGGCGAACTCGTCCGGCCGCACCCGGGCGCGCAACTCTTCCCAGTCGACGCCCATCGACCGCACCGCGTCCGACGCGCCGAAGACGGTGAGCTGCAGGCCTCGGGGGTGGTTGCGCGACTGGTACAGCCGGCCCGGGTCGAAGCCGGTCGGCGCCTGCCCGGCGGAGGTCACGCGGGAAGTCCGGCGATCCGGAAACAGGACGTCGGCGCCTCCCGGAACGGCGACCTCCACGTTGCCGTCCGTGCGGGCCGTCACGGCCCAGTCCGCCGGCGGGGACTCCGGCAGATTGCGGCGCGGAACGATGAAGCGGAACGCGCCGTCTCCCGCCGCGCCGATGGTGGCGGCGCGGTGGACGGCGATGTCCTCGGGGTCATACGCCTCGATGCGGCGGATGAGGGTGCGGTCCCGGATGTAACGGCGGGTGGCCTCGTCCGCCGGGTCGCCTTCCAGAGCCATGAGCCCGGCGAGGCTGGCGTAAGTGTCCGCGGCGTCGTCGGACCCGAGCGCATCGATGACGATGCGGCGGAATGCATGGTCGGAGGAGACGCGCCCGGCGGGGTTGACC
>JAPPHP010000149.1 GCA_028821035.1 Gammaproteobacteria bacterium
CTAAGGCTAACGCTACCACCCAGGGCGGCGTCAGCCGCGCGTCGGCCGCGCGGCCGCCGCGGCCGACCTCGGCCGCCAGGTAGACGATCGACAGGGCGATGAACGCCTCGACCGGGGGGCCGGGCACGCGTACGACATCGAGGACGGTAAGCGCGAGGGTCAGGGAGTGCGCAAGCGTGAAAGCCGTGATGGTCGCCACCACCACGCGCACCCCGCGCACGAGCAGCAGGATGCCGAACACGAAGAGCAGGTGATCGATCCCCGAGAGGATGTGCTCGACGCCGAGCAGCAAGCGTTCGGCGATGCCCGCTCCCGGTTCGCCCAGGACGATCTCCGCGAAAGGCTCCGAGACGATGCGCGTCGTCAGGTTGCCGGCCCGGTCCTCGATACGGATGAGGGCGTCGACGATCCCGGCGTTCCAGACCCCGAGCGCGGGCGGGGGACCGTCCACCGGGCAGGCGATGCGCCGCTCGAAGGAGACGTGATCGAAGCGTTCGACCCGCCGTATCGGCCCGACGTCTTCGCAGCCGTCGGTCAGCGACAGGTCGATCCCCGGCAGTCGTTCCGTGTCCAGCGCCGAGCGCATCGTCAGCGCGTACGAACGCTCGTCGACCTCCCGTACCTCGACGATGGCCATCTGCATGTCGTGGGCGTGCACGGCGCCGGCCGAGACGGCGAGCAGGAGCAGGCGCGCGGCGCGGTGGATCAAGGCGGGCCGGCTTCCCGGGGCGAGCCCGGCGTGACGGATTCCAGGGGCGCGATCCGCACGTCGTAGGCGTCGCGCAACGCGTCCAGGCGCCGCTCCCGGGCCCGTTCGATCTGCTCCCGTTGCCAGTCGAGATGCACCTGGTCGCGGATTTCCTCGAACGGCCGGCGGCGGGGCGTGGTGTAAGTGTGAATGCGGACCAGGTGCCAGCCATAGGCGGAGCGGACGGGACCGAACCAGTCCTCCGTCCCTGCCTCAGCCGCCGCCAGGACGGCGTCGCGGAACGTGGTGCCGAAGTCGCCGACCAGCCGTTGCGGGTTCGGCAGGGTCAGCAGCTTCGCGCCGTGGAACGCGTCGTCCTCCACGGTGGCGCCGGCCAGCAGCCGTTCGAGGGCCGTCGCGGCCGCTGCTTCGGCCTGCTCGCCGCGCCGGTCGCGGCTGAAGAAACGGTGCGAGAGCGTCAGTTCGGCGGGAACCTGGTAGCGGTCCGCGTGGGTCTCGTAGTACGCGGTCAATGCGCCCTCTTCGGGTACGGCCAGTGCGGCCAGATCGGCCCACGCGATGGTGAGCTTCTGTCCGAGGCGCCGGCGCACCACCGCGTCCCCGCGATCCAGCCCCATGGTCATGGCCTCGCGGTAGAGGAGTTCCTCCTGCACGCGGGCCTCCGCCAGCCGTGCGAGTTCCTCGGTGGACGGGGGACGGCGCCACTGCGCCTCCCACTGGGCCGCCAGGCGGTTCAGTTCGTGCCGGTCGATCTCGACGACCCGGTCCCGTTCCGGCCCGTCCGGGCGCGTGGCCTCGTACGCCGCGAAGAGCAACGCGCCGATGACGGCGAAGTGGAGCAGCGGCTCGCGGACGAGCCGCCGGACGGACACCGTGCGCACGTGACCCCGGTCAGCGCTTGCCGTAGCCGCCGACCCAGATCGGGCTCGACCAGGCGATCGCGTCGTTCGTCTGGGTGACGCGGACGTAGTAGTAGTCGCCCTGCAACTCGCCGCTGTCCTCCATGGAGAAGGTCAGGTCCCGCGGACCGTCGGTGATCACGCGGCGCAGCACTGCGCGGTCCGTCCAGGGACCGATGGGGAGCTCTGCCGCGGTCCGCCCGGCTTCCATGTCGGCGACGCGGAGCGTGACCGAGGCGGCGGGGACGAGGTTGTGCTGGCTGAAGATGAGCGGTGCGCCGCCGGTTTCCTGCGCCTCCAGCAGATCGAACTCGAGCGTCGCGGACTCGGCGACATCCCGGAGTTCCAGAGCGATCGAGCTGGTGTCGCCCCGGGTCTGCGTGCGGAACCGGAACTCGCCGGCGCCCGTCTCTGCGAACTCGGTGGCCGCAAGATCCTGGAAGTCCTGCGGCGCCGCCGATACGACGGTGGCGCCGGAGACCTTGAGCGTGCCCGCCCAATGGCGCCAGCCGCGGGGGTTGTCGCGCGGGTGCAGGGGCAGGGAGGAGGTCTCGAACGAGAGTTGGTACGTTCCGTCGCGCGGTGCTTCGTCGCTCAGGGTAGCCAGGTCACGCTCCCAGATCACGCCGTCGTTCCTGACGATGGTCACCGTGTCGATGGGGGCCGTGCCGACGACCCGCCCCTCGATGCGGCGCGTCTCGGAGAACGGCACGCGTGTCCCCATCGGTCCGCCGTTCAGGCTGAAGTCCAGCACGATCCGGTCGCCGTTGGTGGCATAGGCGCTCAGGCCTTTCATCGCGTCGAACAGCGCATCGGTCGTGCGCTCCCGGGCGATCAGCGCGCCGAGTCCGCCGGTCTGGGACAGGCCGCCGGGGAGGGGCGCGGAGTACCCGGGCTGGCTCAGGTGGTTGTCGCTCGCCGCCGTGAAGCCCACCTGGTGACCGTGGCTCAGGTACATGCGGCCGAACCACTCGAACGTCCCGTGGTTGGACATGATCTCGATGAGCGGCTCGAGCAGCGGGTCGTTCATCCGGTACTCGCCGTTCTGGTGGGCGTGCGGAATGACGACGACGTCCCTCGGGTCATGGTGCGTGCGCAGCCCCTGGTAGAGGGCGGAAAGGGTCGGGAAGAACTGCGCGCGAATCGGCATCCGGTCGTCCGGCGTACGGAACATCACGTTGTGGTGCCCGCCCTGGCGGTTGTTCACGGTCCACTCGTAGCCGAGGTAGGCGATGAACTCGCCTTCTTTCGTGAAGCGCCGCACGTTGTCCGCGAGGACGTTCCACTCGAAGTCGTCGAGCCAGATGTCGTGTTCCGAGTGCATGACGTAGTCGAGGCGCGCGTCGTCCCGGGCCCACGTCATGAAGCGTTCCGGGGTGCCGATACCCTCGGCGAAGCCGGAATGGCCGTGGGTGTCGCCCCAGTACACGCGGCGCTGCGGGTCGTCCTCGACGAGGATAGGGTTCACTTCGCCCGAGATGGCGCCGTCCGCGGAGCGGATTGTGAAGCGGTACACGCCCGGTGCGTCTAGGGTCACGTGCTCGAGCACCCGGATGGCGGAGCCGCCCGCGTCCAGGCTGCGGAAGGGCGCACCGCCCAGGAGGATCTCCCAGCCCGGAATCGATCCGGTACCCCGGTTGTAGTAGCGGTCCTGGGCGCGCACCGACACGTCGAAGGATTCACCCGTCGCGACCACCGAAGGGGCGAACCCGCGTACGCCCGCGGTCTCGGCGCCGGTCACGACGATGTGCTGGATGGGCAGCGTGAAGAACAGCTTCGAACCGTCGAAGTCGAGATAGAGCGGCAACGGCATCCGGTCCGACGAGATGGTCGACATGCGGAGCCCGCGGCTGCCGCCGGACGTGTCGCCGTAGGTGATCGTCACGGTGTCGCCCTCCGTCAGCGTGCCGGCGTCCACGCGGAAGAGCAGCGTCGCCAGGGCGCCCCGGAACCCGCCGTGCATGCCGCCCAGGGGATGGCTGTCGGCGACCAGCCGGACGTCCGGGTTCGACGTCGAGACCGAGATGTAGTGGTCCCCGGCGGGGTCCTCCGTCTGCCAGCGGCCGTGTCCCGCCATGAAGTGCCGCGCCACGAGGAAACCTCCGCCGGCCTCGACCGGCTGCGTGCCGACGGTGTAGGTCTGCCGTACCGTGACGAACGTGCCGGCGACGTAGGGACCGAGATCGGCGGTCAACGTCCCGATGGCGTCGGGCCGTTCGTCGAGGAGCGTGAACTCCTTCACGAAGGTGTCGAGGGTGGCGCCCGTTCCGTCGGCCGACTCGGGATAGGTCAGGACGGACATGCCGAGGAAGACCGCGTTCACGGGCAGCGTACCGCCCGTCAGCGAATAGGCGTTCATCCAGTCCCAGAGCACATGCATCCGCGCTTCGCGGGTAGCGGGCCCGGTGGGCTCGGCGGCGACCGCGGCCTTCAGCGCCTCGACGCGGGCGCGAAGCTCGGGACCGAGGTAATCC
>JAPPHP010000443.1 GCA_028821035.1 Gammaproteobacteria bacterium
CGACACTGGAAATTTAATAAAACCACCCTCTCAACCCCGCTGGCCCTAACCTCCCCCTTGCTTTGCGGTACTCTCCTAGAGGGAGAGGCGGAAGTCTCGAATCAGGTAGTGGAGCGCTACGCCGCGTTTGCGTAACGGGACACATACGGTCGGCCGGAATTTGCCGCCGCCGAACTCAAAAAGAGCGCCGGCCTCGCCATTGGCCCGACGTCGGTCGCCAAGCGTGCTTCGCCGGAGCGCGCAACTGGCGATCCAGGTGCGTAACGCCATCGGTGAGAAAAGGCGGGAATAGAATCGCCTATACATGTGTGGGATTTTGATAGGGGCGCGACGCGTTTCCCGACTGAAGTGTTGAGTTGCGCGACAAGCTCCACTTGGAGGGGCAGCGCAATCCATTGTCAACACGTCGGGTTCGACGGATGCGCCCCTACTGGGCGCATCTGTCCGTGTCCTCGATCCGCTTTTTCGTGGCGCGCTGACAAGGGCGGAACAGGCATGGGACGGGTGCAGACAGAACGGGCCTGACCTCAACACGAAACTGCCATGACGTTGAAACCGTCAGTTTGAACGGCGCTCAATTTGAGAGCCATTTCGGATGTCGGAACATGAAATCTCCTCGTCTGCATCCTGCCCAATGGGTGCGCAGACGCCCGGGATTCGACCGCCTGACGCGAACGGGACGAATACGCCTGCAATGTCAATTGCAAGGCGCGCCCGCGGCCAGTAAATCTCTGAATTTCGACGTCGTCACGGTTCGGCGGGAACGGATCGTTGCGATAGCGGCCGGCCGGCATCGCCTTGCGGCGGGAGCAGGGAGAGCGGTTCGGGATCGAGGAATCGCCTGAGCACGTTCCCGGTCACCTGGCTGACGGAGTTCGCGCCGCCGTTCCACAGGAGCGACGTCGCCCAGGCGATGGAGCCGACCGACCAGACCGCGCCGCCGTTCGGTGTCGTGAAATACACCATGTCGGCGCGCACGCGCCGGTTCTGGGCGCCGTCGACGGCGCGGGTGGTGGTGACGAACTCCTCTCCCGTCAGGAGGCCGCCCTGCCCGACGTCCTCGGAGGTCGCGAGAACGACCGATCCCGGAGGCGAGCCGAGATTCGCGTCCCACCTGTCGAGCTCGAGGCCGGCGGCGCCTCCGCCGCGATATCCGAAGTCGCCGATCACGTCCGAATTCAGGCCTTCGAAGACGAAGGCCAAGGCCGGGTCGCGGGACGCCTCCGTTCGGCGGAAACGGGTCGAGCGGACGAAGCATGTCGCGCAGAAGCCGGTGCCGACCAGCGCCTGCGGCGCGCGGCCATGCGTGCGCCACAGCCCTCCGGGCTCGCCGGTGAAGCTCAGGTGGTGCTCGCCCGGCTCGCCCTCCCATGTGCGGACTCCCGAGATGCCGCGGCGGTTCTCGATGACACCTGGGTGCTCGTCGGACCAAGCGATGCGCCAGTAGAACCCGTTTCCGCCGAGATACATGTGCCGGCCGCCGTCCTGCTGGTAGCCGTGGAGGGCGTCCCACATCCGCGTGGAGCAGTATTCCGGATGAGACCCCGTGATCACCACCCTGTAGCCGTCGAGCAGCTCGCGGCCATGGCGGTGCAGGTCCTCGTCGGTCGCCACGTCGTGGTCGAAGCCGCTGCTCTCCAGCCACTGCACGATGTGGGTGTCGTTCACGTAGTTGAAGGTGTAGAGCCCCGGCCGCATGTTCAGCATGGGGCGCCGTTCGCCTGCGTAGACGACGCCCGAGCCGTCGGCGTGGGTGTCGTAGTGCGACAGGCCGAGCTCGCGGTGCTCGTTGAGATGGAGCTCGTCCTCGCTCAGCACCGTCGGCGCCTCGTAAAGGTTTTCCGTGTTGTGGCTGTCGAACTTGATGTGGGTGTTGGCGTAGGACATGTAGGTGGCCGTCGCCGCGATCAGCAGCACGTCCGCCCGGGGATCGCCGGGCCGCGCGGAAACGAAGAAGGGCGCGTCGCTCAGGATGCCGTCGGCGGTCATGCGCGCGACGTAGAAGCCCGAGCGGACTCCCGCGGGCGGGGTGATCCCGAGCGAGGTGTCCCACCGGCAGTCGGTCATGTCGTCGTCGTGGAAGTGGATCGCGCCGTACTGCGAGGGATCCCGCTTCCAACTCTCGACCGAGCCGTCCCAGTTCGAGCCGGTCGCCCCGCGCATGGGCGTGTTGACGAGGGTCAGGTGGATTCCCTGTGGTCCCGTGTCGATCGCCCTCGCGCGCCCGATTTCCCTGGAGAAGTCCCAGGCGGCGATCGGCGGTGCAACCGCCCCGGCCCGGATCGTCGGCGCCTCGATCTTGCCGTTGCAGGCACATGCGACGACGGGACGGCCGGCGCGCCAGCCGTGCAAGGCGGCGCCGAAGACGACCGGATCGTCCCGTCCGGGCAGCGTCGGGGACGCGACCCGGGTCACGGATTTCTCGACGTGGGCCAGGTCGCGAGCGGCTGGACCGGCGCGACCGAAAGCGCGATGCGGCCATCCGAGACCTCCAGGACGATGCTGAACCAGCGCCGCCCGGGCAAGGGGCGTGCGAGGGTCGCGGCCGCGTCGCCCAGGCGGCCGCGGAGGCGGCCACGCTCGTCGAGCTCCAGTCTCAGGGCTCCCCAGTGCGCCAGGCACTGCAGCCGGCCAGCGGGCGCCGTCGGCCAGACGTTCATCTCGAGCAGGAGCGATCTCGCCCTGCCTGTCGCCGGACCCCGGGTGGCGTATGCGAAGGAACCTGCGTTCGCGGGCTGGTGCCTGACCGGGAGGCAGTCCGCCCGGCCCCAGCCGGCGGCCTCGAACCTGGCGCCGGGACCGTTCGGGTCGATGTCCCCGCAGACGACGCGCTGCACCTCGACCGAGCAGGTTTCGGGCCCGTTGCTCGAGATCTTCGATTCGGTGGTCTCGCCGGCGTGGACCTTCAGCGGCTGGCAGTACCCGATCAGCCCTGTCGTGCTGGTCACCATGGGTCCGCAACCGTGACCGGCATGCCGGTCAGCTCTTGCCACCGGCGCTTGAAGATGTCCCATTCCGCCTCGGAAACGGAGGAGTAGGTCGCCCCGTCGACCGGGACGGGCGCGACGCCGCGCTCGCCGGACAGGCGGACTAGGGCGAACCTGCGGAAGGGCTCTACCACGACGAGGGCATGGCGGCCCTTCAACGGCGTCGACCGCATCCGGTCGAGCACGCGCTGCAGCTCGAGGCTGTAGGGTCCGCGCATGCAGCCGCGGTATTCCCGCGCCAGGTCCATGCGGGTTCCGTCGATTTCGCAGGTCGCGCCGTCGGGGTCGTAGGGAAGCATGGCCGTTCTCCTGCCATCCGTTGCCAGATTGCCATCTCACAGATATATTGTTAATATATTTCTTGCGAGGGCTAAAGATGCATCTCTCCCGCCATGTCGAGCGGATCCGTCCCTCCGGGACGATACGGCTGGCCGACATGGCGCGCCGGTGCGCGGCCTCGGGAGCGAAAGTCCATGATCTCGCCGAGGGAGAGTCGGGATTCGACACGCCCGCTCACGTGGTCGAGGCCGCCCGCCAAGCCGCGCTTGAGGGTCAGACACGCTACACGCCGGTCGCGGGGACCGCGGCGCTGCGCGAGGCCGTTGCCGGGAAGTTCAGGCGCGAAAACGGGCTCGAGTGCGGTGCGGACGGCGTGATCGTGGGAACCGGCGCCAAGCAGCTGATCTACACGGCGCTGCGCGCCGGCCTTGACGAGGGGGACGAGGCGATCGTCCCGGCTCCCTACTGGACCAGCTATCCGGAAATCGTGAAGCTCGCGGGCGGCGTGCCAAGGATCGTGCCTTGCGTCGGCACCGGTTCCAAGCTGACGCCGGAAGCGCTGGCGGCGGCCGTTTCGCCACGCACGCGCTTCCTGATCCTGAACTCTCCGAGCAATCCGGGCGGAGCGGTCTACACCGCCTGCGAGCTGCTTGCGCTCGCCGAGGTGCTGCGCGGCCATCCGCGTGTCAGCGTGCTCAGCGACGACATCTACGAGAAGATCCTGTTTCGGGACGAGCCCTTCGCCACCCTGGCGCAGGTCGCGCCGGACCTTGCCGGC
>JAPPHP010000379.1 GCA_028821035.1 Gammaproteobacteria bacterium
ACAATCCCGCGATGTTCCGATTCGTCACCCCCGACCGCTTCTTCGTCTGGACCGGCGTGGTGCTCGCCTTCGTGTTCGCGATCGGCATCGCCTACGGACTCGGCATCAAGTCCGCGCGCACGCAATGCGTCACGGAGGGCAAGTTCTACCACAACGACCAGATCTACCGGTGCGAACGCCTGCGTTAGTGCGTCAGGACAGACCGTAGAACCGCAGCACGTTCTCGCCGAGCACCTTGTCCTGGGCCTCCCGCGGCAGGGACGCCACGCTCTCCTTCATCTCCGCCACGACGCCGTACGACGCGTCGATGTGCGGATAGTCCGACGCCCAGGTGACGTAGTCGGCGCCGATGTGGCGGACCACTTCCGCCGTCATGCCCTCGTCCGGGTCCATCGAAATCAGGCACTGGCGGTAGAAGTACTCGCTCGGCTTCATGGTGAGCGGCATCAGCGAGCGCATCACCTCGTACTTGTGGTCCAGCCGGTCGAGCCAGGCGGAGATCCAGTTGCCGCCGGCTTCGAGCACCGAGCACTTGAGACGCGGATAGGTCTCGAACATGCCGGCGCTGATCATCGCGGTGAACGCCGCCATCACGTCGATGGCCAGGAACGCGAAGAAGAAGAGCCCGTTACCCACCGGGTCCGACATGTGGTGGAACGCGTTCTGTTCCCGCACCACGACATGGAAGCCGATGGGCATGTCGAGGTCCTGCACCGTCTCCCAGAAGCGGGCGTGGGCGGGATCCGACAACAGCCGCCCGTTGCGCGCCGGGGCATCCGGTGACAGGTACACGCCAACGCAGCCGTCCTTGCGCGCCCGGGCGACCTCCTCGACGGCGCCCTCGGGATCGATGAGCGAAATGTGCGCCACGGGATACAGGCGGCTCGGGTCGTGCCGGCAGAAGTCCGCGATCCAGCGGTTGTAGGCCCGCGTGTACGCCGTCGCCAGTCCCGGATCGTCGACGTTGCCTTCCCAGCAGATGCCGATCGTCGGGTACAGGAGCACCCGGTCGATGCCCTCCTCGTCCATCACCTCGAGACGGGCCGCGGGATCGTAGGATCCGGGCGGCGATCCGTCCGCATAGGTGTACTCGCGCTCCAGCGCCCCGAACTTGGCGGGCTCGAGGTCGATGCCGCCCAGGGTGCCCAGGTTGCCCCGCAGCAGTTCCATCGGCGCGTTGTCGAAGTAGAGCCGCTCGAAGCCGGTATCGTCCCGGGCGATGCGGATGGCCCGGTCCCGGTACGCGGGATCGATGTACTTCTCCCAGGTATCGGCCGGCTCCAGTACGTGGCCGTCCGCGTCGACTACTCGACCCATGCTTCCTTCCTCGCTTCACGTAGTTCGTCGATGGCATCGTACAGCGACTCCAGCACCGTGTGCCCGAGTCGCCGCAGTTCCGGCAGGGGTTCCACGAGGTCCGGCACCTGGAAGACCTCGAAGCCGGCCGCGCAGGCCGAACGCACCCCGTTGGCCGAGTCCTCGAACGCCCAGCAACGCTCCGGGCGGGCCCCGAGCCGCGCGGCGGCCGAAAGATAAGGCTCCGGATCGGGCTTGCCCCGCCGCACCATGTCCCCCGTCACCCGGACCGGGAAATAGCCGTCGAGCCCCGCGAGGGACAGTTTCCTCTGCGCGAGCGCCGCGCGCGTGGAGGTCGCGAGGGCGCACGGAAGGCCGCTCTCGGCGGAGTAGGACAAGAGCTCCGCCGCCCCCGGCTTCACCGGTACCGCCCGATGCTCCACGTGCTCGTGGTAGCGCCGCCACCACCCGTCGCGCACCGCCTCCCACGGGAAGTCCGGCCCGTAGCCCGCGCGCAGGATCGCGCCCTCGTCCCCGCCCGTGCTGCCGATGCAGCGCGCATAGACGTCGAAGTCGGGATCCGGCCAGCCCGCGTCGCGGCACGCCTCCTCGAAGGCATCGCGCGCGATGCGCTCCGTGTCGAGCAGCAGCCCGTCCATGTCGAACACCAGCGCGTCCGGGGCCATGGCGCGGGCGGTCGAGGCGCGCGCGCTCACGCGGCTTCGACCAGCTTGTTCAGCACGAACTGCAGGATGCCCCCGGCCCGGAAGTAATCCATCTCCGTGCGCGTGTCGATGCGGCTGCGCACGGCGACCGTTTCGCTCGTGCCGTCGGCGCGCCGGATGGTGAGGTCGAGTTCCTGCCGCGGCGCGAACGGGTCGGCGCCCTCCGGTAGCGTGAGGTCCACCGTCTCGTCCCCGACGAGGCCCAGCGTCTTGCGGGAGACGCCGTCGGGGAACACCACCGGCAGCACCCCCATGGCAATGAGGTTCGACCGGTGGATGCGCTCGAAGCTCTCGGCGACGACCGCGCGCACGCCGAGCAGCCGCGTGCCCTTGGCCGCCCAGTCCCGGCTCGATCCCGTGCCGTACTCCTTGCCGGCGAAGACGACGAGCGGCGTCTCCTCGCCCTGGTAGCGCACGGCGGCGTCGTAGATCGAGATGTCCTCGCCCGTGGGCACGTGGGTCGTGTAGCCGCCCTCCGTCCCCGGGACCATCTCGTTCCTGATGCGGATGTTCGCGAACGTGCCCCGCATCATCACTTCGTGGTTGCCGCGCCGGGACCCGTAGGAGTTGAAGTCGCGCACGAGGACGCCGGCCTGCTGCAGGTACTCGCCCGCCGGGCTCGCCGGCTGGATCGCCCCGGCCGGCGAGATGTGGTCCGTCGTGACGGAGTCGCCGAGGAGCGCCAGGATCCGGGCGTCGCGAACTGTCACGTCCTGGTCCGCCTCGCTCCCGACGCGGAAGAACGGCGGCTGCTTGATGTAGGTCGAGTGCTCCCAGCCGTACGTGCCGCTGTCCGCGACCCGGATCGCGCGCCACGCGTCCGGTCCGGCGAACACGTCGTCGTACTGGCGCTGGAACATGTCCGCGGAGACGGCGGCGACCGCGTCCCGTACTTCGCGGGTGCTCGGCCAGATGTCCGCGAGGAAGACATCGCCGCCTTCGCCGTCCTGGCCGATCGGGTCGTTGGCCAGGTCGATGCGGGTCGTGCCCACGATGGCGTACGCCACCACGAGCGGCGGCGACGCGAGCCAGTTCGTGCGCACTTCCTGGTGCACGCGGCCCTCGAAGTTGCGGTTGCCGGACAGCACGGACGCGACGACGAGGTCGCCTTCCGCCACGGCCGCGGAGATGGGCGGGGGCAGCGGTCCCGAGTTGCCGATACACGTCGTGCAGCCGTATCCCACCAGGTTGAAACCCAGGGCGTCGAGGGCGTCCCCCAACCCGGTCGCCTCGAGATACTCGGTGACGACCTTGGATCCCGGAGCCAGGGATGTCTTCACCCAGGGTTTGACCGAGAGACCGCGTTCAAGGGCTTTCCTGGCCACCAGTCCCGCGCCGAGCATGACGGCCGGGTTCGAGGTGTTCGTACACGACGTGATGGCCGCGATCACGACGTCGCCGTGGCCCAGGTCGTAGTCCTCGCCCGGCACCGGGACGCGGCCCGCGTCCTTGCGGCCCTGCAACGCGAGCGCGTCGTCGAAGGCCGTGCGCAGGTCGCGCATCGCGACGCGGTCCTGGGGGCGGCTCGGGCCGGCCAACGCCGGCACGACGGTGCCGAGATCGAGCTCCAGCGTGTCCGTGAAGACGGGTTCGACCGCGGCATCGCGCCACAGGCCCTGGGCCCTCGCGTATGCCTCGACGAGCGCCACGTCCTCTTCCGGGCGGCCCGACAGGCGGAGGTAGTCGACCGTCTCGCCGTCGATGGGGAAGAGCCCGCAGGTCGCCCCGTACTCGGGCGCCATGTTGGCGATCGTCGCCCGGTCCGCGAGCGGCAGGTGATCGAGCCCGTCGCCGAAGAACTCGACGAACTTCCCCACCACGCCCTTCCGCCGAAGCATCTCGACCACCCTGAGCACCAGGTCCGTCGCCGTGATCCCGTCCGCCAGTTCCCCGGTCAGCCGGAAGCCCACGACGTCGGGTATGAGCAGCGAGAACGGCTGCCCGAGCATCGCGGCCTCCGCCTCGATGCCGCCCACGCCCCAGCCGAGGACGCCGAGGCCGTTGATCATCGTCG
>JAPPHP010000035.1 GCA_028821035.1 Gammaproteobacteria bacterium
TGTTCGCGTCCTCCCGGAGTCCGTCTTCCATCCCGCCAAATCCGATGGCGTCCACGTGCAGGCCTGCCACGAAGGCTTCGAGGCGCAGCGCTGGCGCGACGGTGTCCTTGACGACGCCTTCTGGTTCGCGCGAGAGCCTGACCCCCAGGACATCGCATGGTTCGTGAGCCGCACCAAAGACGTAGAGGCCCAGGAGTTCGGAGCGATCCCGCATACTCCTGCCACACCGCTCCTGCCCGACCCTTGGTCCAGCGCGCTCACGCCGCGCGAGTGGCTCGAGGAGCACGAGTTCCCCCTGGTAGCGGCGACCGTTCTCGTCCTTGCGCTCGCCCTCGTTTGGCAGGAGACACGATTTTGGAAGGTCGCGTATGCGAAGGAAGCAACCGCGGCGGCGTTCGAGCAGATGCAGGAAACCCTCGCCCCGGAACTCAACGCGCGCAACGCAGTGCTGGAGCTGCGCCTCCAGAACCGTGCCATGGCCGCGATTCTTGACGAGCCCTCCCAAGCCCGCCTCATGGCGATCATTGACGGAATCCTGCCGAGCGACACTGCGACCTTTCAAGCCTGGCGCTACCAGGGGCGCGAACTGCGGGTCGTGGTGGAAGACCAGGATCCGAATCCCGTGGCCTACGTCGAGGCGTTTTCCGCCGTCCCGATCTTCCAGGATGTGCGGGCGGCGCCGGAGCGTACGCCGACCCGTCTCGAGATCACTCTGAGGGTCGTCCCTTGAGTGCCCTGACCGACACTCTGAGCCGCTGCCGCGCCGAACTTGGGAAAAACACGCGCTTGCGCCTTGGCGTGTGGGTCATCCTGGCGATCATCGGCCTTCAAATGGTCCTGCTTCAGTCCGACCGCTTGGAGGCGATCCGACAGGAGCATTTCGTGGAAGCCGGCCGCCTTGCACGAGTCGAGGGCACTCTCGCGTCTGGCGACTGGCAGCAATGGCTCGGCGCCGAGCAAGCAGCGAACGAGAGCCTCTCCGCCAAGCTCTGGCACGCCGAGAGCCCCGGGCTCGCCCAGGCCAACTTGCAGGCCGCCCTGGGTGAGATCACGGAAGGCCTGGATCTGCGTAACACCCGCATTCGCCCAGGCGCCAGCCAGGCCCTGCCAGACGCGCCGGGCATTTGGCGAGTACAGATGCAGTTGAACGCTACCTACCGCCGCGGACAGGAACTCGAACTCCTGCACGGCGTCGCCACCTACCCGAGGAAGATCGCGGCGGATAGATTGGACCTTGGCCGCACCAACGATCGCATCCGACTGATCGTTTCCGCGTATTTCCTCGGCGTCTCCGCGAAGGACGGATGAGCCCCTCCACCGAGCGTCACGAGGCCCGTCGGCCGACCTCTCCGAGCGTCGCCGTCGCCGCCCCAGCGTACGCTACGCTTGGCGCCCGCCCGCACACGGAGGCATCCCGGGAAGCCCTACCGAGCACCCCGGCAAGGCCATGCCACTGACGCCCGCGCCGGCAGACCGATTGGCGAGCCGTCTCTCGCCCCGCCTGCGCCGATGGACCGCCGGCGTCGGGGGGCTACTTGGCGCGACGGCGCTCCTTGCCGCGGCGCTCCCGGTCGCCGTCCCGGATTCGCTCCGGACGGATCGCGCACTGGGTGCCGAGCAGGCAGCCGACGCCATTGCGCAAGAGGACCTCACCGCGTTCCTCGACACCACGCGCTGGGGTCGTTCGCTGCGCGAGATTAAGGCGGAACGCGAAGCCGCCGAGCGTGTTGACGACGGAGGTATAAACCCAGTCCTCGCGGAGATGGGTTACGTTGGCCTCATCGTGACACCGCAGCAGACCGCGATGCTCCTGGCCCTCCCGGATGGGACCGTTGCTCGCCACTACCTGGGCGACTTGGTCCCGGACGGTCGGACTCTCTCGTCCCTCACGGACAATGCCCTCACGCTCCGTAGCAGCGACGGGACGGAGGAGATGCTTGAACTCTTTCCCGGACGGAAGCCCAACACCGATGCATGACCTCTCGGCGGGGACCAAAACACCCATGCGGGCCAGACGCCTGACCACCTTGGCTCCGCACATCGCCTTGCGCGCCAGCATCCTGCTTGGCGCTGCGATGCTCCTGACTGGCTGCCCGTCCCTGACGGTCGCCCCTTTCCCGGAACCCATCCGTCCCCCGAAGGAGAACCCGGCGGACACCGCGGGCGAGGCCACCCCGTCCGGGCAGGTCGAGCAGGGGCCTGCCATCGTGGCCGCCCCGCGGGCCGTTATCGAACGCACGACGGCGGCAGGCATCCGGGACACCCTCGGCAAGGACCTGCGGGGCGACCCCATTCGCGTGAGCTTCAACGAACTGCCCTTGGCCGCCTTCATCCACCAGGTGTTTGGCGAGGAGCTCGGCATGGCCTACGTGATCGCGCCTGGCCTGCAAGGCAAGGCCGACCTCGTCACGCTGCGTCTCGCCGAGCCGGTCCCTCCGGCGCAGCTTTTCGACACCGCCCGCGGGGCTCTGCGGGAATTCGGCGTCGACATTCGCGCGGACGCGAACGTGTTGACGTTCGTTCTGAGCGACGAAATCGGCACTGGAGAGATCCCCCTACTCGTCAGCGGTCGCGCCCTCCCGGAAGTGCCCGCGACGCACCGCACCATCTTCCAGTTGGTGCCGTTGCACGTCGCCGGTGCGAATGACGTCCGCAGTTGGCTGAACGAGATCTTCGACAACTACGACATCGAGATTGACAGCGAGAGTGGGGGGAACGCACTTCTGCTGAGCGGCAAGGCCGAGGCCATCGCCCAGGCGCTCGCGATGATTGAAGTGCTCGACCAACCGCTCCTGCGAGGCCGGCAAGCCGCCCTGATCGAGCCCCGCTTCCTCAAGGCGGAGGACCTTGCGGAAGAACTCGACCAGATACTGCGCGCTCAAGGTTACGAGACCCGGATCGGAGCAGGAGGCGGCGCGGCGATCTTCCTGCCCCTTGGCACGTCGAACAGGCTGGCCGTCTTTGTCAACGATCGGAGCGCCCTGGCACTGATCGAGGAGTGGACGCGAGTGCTCGACATCCGGCGCAAGGGCGAGGTACAGGACGGGATCTTCACCTACCGTGTCCAGAACACGCAGGCGGAGGTGCTGGCGCAGACGCTCAGCCAGATCGTCGGAACGACGGGTCGCGGCTTCGGCGGCATGGGACCGGCGGGCGTAGGCGCTCTGGACACGGCAGACCGCGCGACACTCGCCGAAACCCCCATCCAGGGGGTTGGCAGCGACGTTGGCACGTCGTTTGGCGGCGGCGGTTTCGTGGTCGACAAAAACAGCAATACGCTGATCTTCCGGGGCTCTGGCGCGGATTGGGAGAAGGTCCTGGAGCTCGTGGAGCAGCTCGACAAACCCGTCCCCTCCGTCCTCATCGAAGTCCTGATCGCGGAGATTCTCCTGACCGACCTGCGCCGTTCCGGCTTCGAGTTCATCGCTCGCGGCATGCTCGACGACTATGGAGCAAGGGGAGGAACGGTGAACTCCCTGGGCCTGAAGGCGGGCGCCCTGTCGCTCGTGCTCGAGAGCGCCGGGCAAACGCGTGCGCTGCTCAACCTGTTCGACGAAGACAGCCGGGTCGCCATTCGCTCGCGTCCCAATCTGATGGTCAAGAGCGGGGAGTCCGCCACCATCGAGGTGGGCAACGAGATTCCGACGATTTCCCAGTTCTCGGATTCCGGCACCCAGGTTGCGGGCGAAACGAATGTCCTGCAGAGCGTCGAGTATCGGCAAACGGGCATCAATCTGCAGATCACGCCGGTGGTGCAGGCCAACGGCCTGGTGGACCTGCAGGTCTCCCACACCCTGAGCGAAGCGCGCCCCACTGCGGCGACGAGCCTGGAGGGCTCCCCGACCATCCTGAGTCGGCAGATCAGCACGAGCCTGACCCTGCGCGATGGTGGCTCGCTTCTCATGGGAGGCCTCATCTCGAACGGCCAGAGCACGGGCGAGGTGGGCGTTCCGGTGCTCAAGGACGTTCCCGGCGTGGGCCGTCTGTTCCGTGCGGAGACGTTCCAGCAGGACAGTACGGAAC
>JAPPHP010000289.1 GCA_028821035.1 Gammaproteobacteria bacterium
CATTGACGCGCAGGGCGAACTCTGAAGCGCCAGAACTCGCGTGACACGACACTAGCATGGCGGGGAGGCCGCAGGCGATCTGGTGCGTCCTGACCCTGCTTGGGATGCTCGGCACTCCGGGCGAGCGCGCTTTCGCGGAAACTGCCTCGCCGGCGGCGGACGCTCCGACGCGACCCGTCAACATCCTCTTCATCGTCGCCGACGATCTCAACGTCGCGCTCGGCACCTATGGCGTTCACGAGACGGCCGTGACCCCCCATCTCGACCGACTCGCGTCCGAGGGCGTCCGGTTCGACCGCGCCTTTGCCAACGATCCGGTCTGCAACCCGTCCCGGACCTCGTTCCTCTCGGGACGCCGCCCGGCGACCACGGGCGTCTACGACAACTTCACCCGGCCCCGCGAGACGCTCGGAGACGTCACGATGCTGCCCGAGTACTTCGCCGAACACGGCTTCTTCACCGCCCGTGTCGGCAAGATCGCGCACCGCCGCTACGAGGACGCAGTGTCCTGGGACGTTTCGGAAAACGCGATCGGGCGCGCGCACTACCTTCCGGGAGAGGACGCCGCCGAGATACAGGACAACACCTGGCACGAGGGCGCCGAGGCCGGCATGTCCAGGGCCGACCTGTTCGCGCGCCATGGACGGACCGGCGGAGCACCGCTCGCCTGGCGCGCTACGAGCGAGGATGACGGGGGGACGCCGGACGGACGGACCGCGCGCCGCGTGATCGAGTTGCTCCGAGCACACGGCCACGGCCCCTTCTTCATCGCCGCGGGCTTTCACAAGCCCCATCTGCCCTGGGTCGCCCCCAGCAAGGACTTCAAGCGCCATCCGATTGCCGAGGTCGTCCCACCGCACGCACCACCGGACGACCGGGACGACATCCCTGCCCCCGCGTTGTCGGGCTTCCCGGACGACGCGCTCCACACCGACACGCAGGTCCGGCAGGCCATCGCCGCCTACCACGCCACCGTGACGATGGTCGACCGGTACGTGGGGCAGGTCCTCCACGCGCTGCGCCAACTCGGACTCGAGGAGTCGACCGTGGTGGTCTTCACCAGCGATCACGGCTTCCACCTCGGCGAGCATGGCGGTCTCTGGCGCAAGCACACACAGTTCGAGGAGTCGACGCGCGTTCCGCTCATCGTTCGGGGCCCCGGCGTGCCCGCCGGCGCGACGACGAAGGCGCTCGTGGAACTGGTCGACCTGTATCCGACACTAGCCGACCTGGCCCGGCTTCCGTCGCCAGTCGGCCTCGAGGGCACGAGCTTCCGCCCCGTGCTTGAGGATCCCGTACGCCCGTGGAAGAGCGCCGCCTTCTCCGAGGCCCGCCGCACGGCCCACGGCAGCAGCATCCGCACGGCACGCTACCGGTACACGGAGTGGACGCCGCTGTCGGGTGACGGCCCGGTGGAGCGTGAACTGTACGACCTCGAGGCAGACCCGCACGAATTCGACAACCTGGCCGCGGATCCGGAACACCGGGTGCTTCGGGACGACCTCGCCCGACGGCTCGCGGCCGGCTGGCGCGCGGCGCTGCCGTCCACCTGAACTCGATCGTCTTCCGCAAGGAGTCCTACATGAACCATCCGGCGATCGCTGCCCTCGTCCTCACGTTCGCCGCCTCGCACACGCTCGCCCACGACTCGGTGTCCGCCGACGGAGACAACGCCGCGCGCACGATCTCCTTCCCCGACACGGCCGACCACCACACCGTGATCGTGGACCTGCACACCCACAGCGTGTTCTCGGACGGCCACGTCTGGCCCAATGTCCGCGTCGCGGAGGCGCAGCGCGACGGGCTCGACGGCCTCGCGATCACGGAGCACCTCGAGTGGCAGCCCCACCGCGCCCACCTGCCCCACCCGGACCGGAACGCCGCCTTTCAGGAGGCGGCCGACGCCGCAGGGGGCAGTGACCTCCTGGTCATCAACGGCACGGAGATCACCCGCGACCCGCCGGCCGGCCACATGAACGCCGTGTTCGTCACCGACGCCAATGCGCTGGTTGCCCCGGTCGAGGAGGATGTGGGCGACGACCCCGGCGCTTACTACCAGGCGGCCGCTGCCTGGCCGGCCCGCGAGGCCGTCCTGGCGGCCAACGACCAGGGCGCTTTCGTCTTCTGGAACCACGCCTGGTGGTCCCGGACCTCCGCCAACGCACCGGTCCTCATGACCGACTTCCACGCCGATCTCGCACATCTCGGCAAGCTCCACGGCATCGAGATCGCGAACGGCCAGATGTACAGCGAAGCGGCCCATCGGCTCGCGCTGGCCCAGGACCTCACCCTGATCGGGACCTCCGACGTGCACAACCTCGTCGACTGGGACTACGAGCCGCACCGCGGCGGCCACCGCCCCGTCACCCTGGTGCTGGCGGAGGAGCGCAGCCACGAAGGCGTGAAGGCGGGACTCTTCGCGGGGCGAACGGCGGTCCTCTTCCGGCACATCCTGATCGGGCGGCGCCAGCACCTGCAACCGCTGCTCGAGGCCGGCCTGACCCTGGACGAAGCCGCGCGCGACACCCGGCGCGAAGTCGTTTCAGTCACCCTGCGCAATCACACGAGTTCCCCGTTCCGGCTGCGCAGCGCGCCCGGGAGCGAACAGACGTTCGCCATGCACGCGGACCTGGTGGACATCGCGCCGCACGCGACGGAGCAGCTTTCGGTGACGTCGGAGGTTCCGGGACCGACCCTGACGCTGGAGTTCGAGGTGCTGAGCGCCCTGACCGCGCCTGGCGCGCATCCACGGTTGACGCTAACGCACGCGCTGCCGCCGGTGGCGTCGGACTGACCCCAGGGCGGCTCAGGGCTCGACCGACCCTTCCCTCCATTCCCGGCCTCGCGACCAGCCGAGCGTCAGTTCGCGGGCGGCCGGGAGGAGCGCCAGGACGGTCCACAGTTGTGCCAGGCCGTGCACCCGGATGGGGCCGACCGTCAGCAGCAGGTCGCCCTCGCGCAGCCCGACGCGCTCCGCGGGACCGCCCTCGGCGACGGCGGTGACCTCGAGTCCCACGGGCGTCGGCCGGAACAGCGCGCCGAGGTCGACGCCCCAGGCAGTGCCCGGCACGGTGATCTCCCGCTCCAGGTAGAGCCGGAAGTCCGCGGCGATCTGCCGCCAGTGCGCTTCGAGGATGTCGCGCGGCAGCGCGGCGCCGAAACCCTCCTGGCGCAACGTGACCCGGGTCGGCCACCCGGCGGCGTTCGCGGGCTCGATCCGGACCGTGATCCCGGTCCCGGCGCATGGCATGTCGAGCTTGCGGCAGCGCAGGAGCTTCTGCGGCTCGCACTCGAGCACCTGCGCCGCGCAGCCGGGCGCGCCGTCCACGGAAGGAAACCCCGGGATCCGGCATTCGTCCGCATCTGTCGGGCCGGGCAGCCGGCAGCGCCGCCACACCTCCGCGCGCGGGACCTCGAGGTGCGAGACCGCTTCGAACCCGTCGTCCATCAGGTCAATACGACCGCGGCAGTTCCAGCACGTGCTCGGTCACGTAGTTCAGGATCATCTCCTGCGAGATCGGCGCCAGCCGCATGATGCGAGCTTCCCGCCAGTAGCGTTCGACGTGGAACTCGCGCGCGTAACCGAAACCCCCGTGGGTCTGGACCGCCTGGTCGGCCGCCGCGAAAGCGGCGTCCCCGGCGCGCCACATTGCCATGTTAGCCTAGGCCCCCCACCGCTGCCCCAGGTCGATGAGCCAGGAGGCCTTTCGGGTCATCAGTTCGGCCGCATCGAGCCGCATCTGCGCTTCGCCGAGGGGGAAGGCCACCCCCTGGTTCATCCCGATCGGGCGCTTGAACACCACCCGCTCGCGCGCGTAGTCGGTCGCCCTGCGCATGGCCGCGCGCCCGATGCCGAGCGCCTCCGCCGCGACCAGGATGCGCTCGGCGTTCAGCCCGTCGAGCAGGTAGCGGAACCCCTTGCCTTCCTCGCCCACCCGGTCGGTGACGTGCACCGGCAGATCGTCGTAGACGACCTCGCAGGTCGCGACCGCGTTGC
>JAPPHP010000001.1 GCA_028821035.1 Gammaproteobacteria bacterium
CTTCCTCGTGGGCTTGTTTCGCAATCCGGATTCTCTCCTGCCAATCCGGGTCGTACTCCGTCGTGCGAGGCGGTGTTATCGGCCCGTCCCGTCGTTGAGGCTTCGTCGCGCTCGCCGTTCGTTCCTTAGTTGACATGGTGTGGTACCGGTTGGCTGTTGAGGGCCAATACGCTGCAGGCCCGCCTCTGTCAAGCGCACCCACGCCCGGGACTAGCCCCGCCGCCGCGGCTGCCGCCGTTCCCGGGGCTTGGCTCCGGTCATGTCCATCAAACGGTCGCGGAGTGGCTCGAGGTCCTCGTACACGGCGTCCGCGCCGAGCTCGACGGGTTGGTTGACGACGATCTGGGACATGGAGAAGTTGCCGTTCGACGCGTGGATGACGGCCCCGTTCGGCGCGTCCTCCGAGCACATGAACAGCACGGCGGGGCTCACGAGCTTCGGATGCCGTAGCGGATCGGGTTCCCCGAGGTCCTCCGAGCGGCCCGGCACGGTGTTCGTCATCCGGGTGGCGGCGCCGGGCCCGAGTGTGTTGACGCGGACGTTGTGGTTGGCGCCCTCGAGGGCGAGCACGTTCATGAGGCCGAGCATGCCCATCTTGGCGGCGCCGTAGTTCGCCTGGCCGAAGTTGCCGAAGATGCCGGAGCCGGAACTCGTGAACACGATGCGGCCGTAGTTCTGCTCGTACATGAGCGGCCAGGCGGCGTGCGTTACGTACGCGGTGCCGTTCAGGTGCACGTTCATCACGATGTCCCACTCGTCGAGGGTCATGTTCTTGAACGTCTTGTCACGCAGGATGCCGGCGTTGTTGACGAGGATGTCGATGCGGCCGAAGGCGTCGACGGCGGTCTGGACGATCGACTTCGCGCCCTCGCGGTCCGAGACGGAGGCCTTGTTGGCAACGGCCGTGCCGCCGAGTTGCTCGATCTCCGCGACCACGGCGTCGGCCATGTCGCCCTGCCCCGTGCCGTCCACGCTGCCGCCGAGGTCGTTGACGACCACTTTCGCGCCGCGCTTCGCGAACTCGATCGCATGACACCGCCCGAGACCGCCGCCCGCGCCCGTCACCACGGCGACCTTGCCTTCAAACTCACTCATCGTTGCTGCCCTCTCCTGGCCGGGACGATCGATCCGCTCGGGGAGTAGCCTCCCGGGGACCGGATGCGGACGCGGTTATATCACTGTTCGGACGGCGCGGTGCGTCGCCGGGCCTTACTGCATGATCGCCTGGGCCATGCGCCGCACGGCGTCGCGATGCCGGGCGACTTCCGCGGCGCCGAGGTCTTCCTCCGGGCGTGGCATCAGGTCGAAGTGGTCGAAGCGGTCCTCGCCGGCCACCAGGGTCGCCGTGTCCCTTGGGATGTGCGTCTGGCGGACGTGCGTCGCGCAGTAGCGCAGCACCAGCCCGATGCGCCGGTCGTCGGTGCGGTTCGGCTCCGAACCGTGCGCGAGGCGCACGTGGTGGAGAGACATCTCCCCGGTGGCCAGGGGCGCGAGGACGGCGGACGACTCGTCGAGGTCCGCATCGATACGCTGCCCGCGCGACAGGAGATTGTCCTCGTGGTGCGTGTTCTCGTGGCTGTGCAGCGGCCCCCTGTGGCTGCCGGGGAGGAACTTCATCGGGCCCGTCTCCGGTCCGGCGTCGGACAGGGCGACCCAGGCCGTGACGACGTCGTGGGGTTCCAAGCCCCAGTACGTGGCGTCCTGGTGCCAGGTGACGAACTTGCCGTCGCGCGCTTCCTTGATGAACCAGTTGAGGGACCAGAGGAGGACGTCCGGCCCCAGCACGTCGGTGACGGGTTCCACGATGCGCGGGTCGTGGACGAGGTCCCAGGCCCAGCGGAACAGGAGGTGCAGGTCCGTGGCGGGCAGGCGCGCCTCCAGGCCGTTGCCGCGGGCGCCCCCCGACTCGAACGCCTCGAGCGCACGCCGGCACGCGAGGGCTTCGTGCTCCTCGATGGCGCGTCGCGGCGAGAGATACCCGCGCTCGTGGAACCGGGCGATCTCCGCCGCGCTCAGGTGATTCGACATCCGCCGACCCGACCGTCCGGAGGCCTCCAATCGTCGCAAAGCGCGCGTCGCGGTGTCCAGAACCAGAGAACCAGGCGGTGGGCCGTGTGCGAGAATCGCCGGAAGACAGGGGGGGAGGAACCGCCATGGACGTCGAGGGCCTCAGGGCGCGGCGGGAGCGCGCGATGGGCAGCTCGCCGCTGTTCTATCGGCAACCGGTGCATCTCGTCCGGGGCGAGGGGGTCTGGCTCTACGACGACCAGGGCCGCCGCTACATGGACGCGTACAACAACGTTCCCTGCGTGGGGCACTGCCACCCCCGGGTGGTGGAGGCGCTGCAGCGGCAGGCGGCGACGCTCAATACGCACAGCCGCTACCTCAGCGAGGTCGTGGTCGAGTACTGCGAACGGCTCATGGCGCTTCACGGTGATCCGCTGTCGGTCCTGCAGATGTGCTGCACGGGCACGGAGGCCGTCGAAGTGGCGCTCAAGATGGCGCGCACGTTCACGGGCGGACAGGGCATCGTCTGCAGCAACGCGACCTACCACGGGAACAGCGCGGAAGTGTTCCGCATGACGGTGGGGCCGTTCGAGCCGGACTTCCGGCGGGTGCCCTTCCCCGAGGCGTACCGTCCGCTCCGCGCGGGCGCGTCCGAGTCCGAGTCGTGCGACCTGTATCTCGCGGAGATCGAGGGCGCGATCGAGGCCTTCGCGGCGGACGGCGAGCCCTTCGCCGGCATGTTGTTCTGCTCGATCTTCGCCAACGAGGGGCTGCCGGACGTGCCGGCGGGGTTCATGCGGAAGGCCGCCGCGCTCGTGCGGGAGGCCGGCGGCGTCGTGATCTTCGACGAGGTGCAGGCCGGATTCGGCAGGACCGGGCGCTGGTGGGGCTACGAGGTGATGGACTGCGTGCCGGACATCGTGGCGATGGGGAAGCCCATGGGCGCCGGGCTGCCGCTCTCCGGTGTGGGCGCCCGCGCGGACATCGCAAGCGCCTTCCACGCGAAGTCGTTCTACTTCAATACGACCGCCGCGACGCCGTTGCAGGCGGCGGTGGGCGGCGCTGTGCTCGATGTCATCGAGGAGGAAGCGCTGCTCGCCAACGTCAACTCGGTGGGGGACTACCTGAAGGGCCGGCTCGCGGACCTTGCGGACCGCTTCGACGGCGTCGGCGACGTGCGGGGTCACGGGCTCTTCCTGGGAATCGAGTGGTTGTCCGACCGCGAGACCAGGAAGCCCGACCGGGAGGGCGCCGCGGACATCGTCGAGCGCATGAAGGAGAGGGGATATCTCATCTCGAACGCGGGACGCTTCCGCAACGTCCTGAAGATCCGCCCGCCGCTCGTCTTCGGGAGAGAGCACGCGGACGAACTGTTCGACGCGCTCGTCGAGACCCTCGATGAAGTGTCTGGTGGATCAAGCGGCTAGGAAAGCCAGGGAGCAGGCACTCACCGGGCTTGCGAGGAACGCCCTCTTGCACTGGGGGCTTGAAGGCGCGCCGATCGCGCTCCACTCGCAGAGCGAGAACACCGTGTTTCGGGTCGAAGCGGGCGAAGGGGCGGGGTTCGCCCTGCGCGTACACCGGCCGGGGTATCACGACCTCGGGGAACTCGAGTCGGAGCACGCCTGGACCTCCGACCTTGCCGCGATGGGGATCGCGGTGCCGAACGCCGTCGAGACGGTGGACGGCGATGCATACGCGACGGTGGCCTTTCCCGAGTCGGAAGAGACGCGCCATGTCGGCCTGGTCGAGTGGATCGAGGCGACGCGGCTCTACGACGTCCTGAAGCGAAGGGACGACGACGCGGAACTCGCCCGCTGCCACGCCGAACTGGGTTCGATCATCGCCGACTTCCACGACGCCACGGCACGCTGGACACCGCCTCCGTGCTTCCGGCGTCACGCGTGGGACGCGGAGGGGCTGGTCGGAGAGGCGCCCTTCTGGGGCCGCTTCTGGG
>JAPPHP010000241.1 GCA_028821035.1 Gammaproteobacteria bacterium
GTCGGGAGGCGGTCGGGAACCGTGTCCCGGTCGCGCCGGGCATGCCGCTTCTGGAACACTACGCCCCGCCGGGCGAACCCGCCCGGGGCAGGACGGGACGGAGACAGCGAGTTGACAGCAATTATCGACGGGGCTCGCCCCATCCGGCCGGAACGGACACCCCCGCTCCGTGATGCCTGAGTCCACCCAGGTCGTCATCGTCGGCGGCGGGCCGGCCGGCCTGCTGCTCTCGCAGCGGCTGCACCTCGAGGACATCGACTCCGTCGTGCTCGAACGTCAGTCCCGCGCCCATGTCCTCGGCCGTATCCGCGCCGGCCTCCTCGAGTGGGGCTCCGTGGAGGTGTTGCGGGACTCCGGCGTCGGCGCGCGGATGGACCGCGAGGGCCTCGAACACGACGGGTCGGACATCGTCTGGGGCGGCGCGCACCGGCTCACGATGGACACGCGCCGCTTCGCCGGACGGCCGATGATGGCGTACGGCCAGACACGGCTGACGGAAGATCTCTACCGGGCCCGGGACGCGAACGGCGGCGTGGTCCTCGACCGGGTGGAGGATGTCGTCCTGCACGACCTTGCGAGCGCGACCCCGTCCGTAACGTACGAGCGCGACGGGAGGCGGTACCGTATCGCCTGCGACTTCGTGGCGGGGTGCGACGGTTTCCACGGGGTCTCCCGGCAGGCGATCCCGTCCGCGCAACGGCGCGAGTTCGAGAAGACCTACCCGTTCGGCTGGCTCGGCATCCTGTCCGAGACCCCGCCGCTGCCGGAACTCGTCTACGCGAACAGCCCGCGCGGCTTCGCGCTGAGTTCGCAACGCGGGCCGTCGATGGCGCGCTACTACGTGCAGTGCCCCCTCGACACCGACCTCGGCGACTGGCCCGACGAGCGCTTCTGGGAAGAACTCAAGGCCCGCTATCCGGCTGCGCTCGCGGACGCCATCGTGACGGGCCCGTCGATCGAGAAGTCGATCGCGCCCCTTCGGAGCTTCGTGTCGGAACCGATGTCCTGGGGCCGGCTGTTCCTCGCCGGGGACGCCGCCCACATCGTGCCGCCCACCGGCGCGAAGGGGCTCAACCTGGCGATCTCCGACGTCTTCTACCTGGCGCGGGCCCTCGCCGCACACTACCGCCGCGGCGACGAGACCTGTCTCGCCTCATACTCGGAGACGGCCCTGCGCCGCGTGTGGGGCGCGGCGCGCTTCTCGTGGTGGCTGACCGGACTCCTGCACCGGTTTCCGGACCAGGGCGCCTTCGACCTGCGCGCCCAGGAACAGGAACTCCAGCACATGGCCACGTCCGAGGCCTACATGACGGCGGTATGCGAGCAGTATGCTGGCTTGCCGTTCGAGGATTGAACGGACCAGGGAATCGATGAGATGAGCAAGCGAACCACCGTCCCAGCCGTCCGGTCACTCGTGGCGGCCGGGCTCGCGGCCATGGCCGCGCACGGCGCCGAGACCCCGGGGACGACCGAGGCCGAACGGCTGCTCCAGGCACGGCAGTCCGAGTTCGAGCAGACGGTCATCCGGGTCGCGGACGGCGTCCACACGGCCGTCGGCTTCGGCGTGTCGCCAAGTTCGATGATCGTCGGCGAGACAGGCATCGTGATCGTCGACACCCAGATCGACGCCCCGGCCGCCCGCGGAGCGCTCGGCGCCTTTCGGGAGATCACGGATCTTCCCGTCGCCGCGATCGTGCTCACCCATGGGCACATCGATCACACCGGGGGCCTTGCGGTGTTCGCGGGGGACGGAGCGCCCGAGATCTGGGCCGGCGCCGACTTCGGCCACGAGAACCGCTGGGCGTCCGAAGCCGGTCTCACAGCGAACCGCCTGCGCGGCGCCCGGCAGGCCGGCTTCCTGCTCCCACCGGGGCAGCGCATCAACAACGGCGTCGCCAGGGCGTACCGCCCGGAGCGCGTCGGGCCAGCGTCCGCACCGGGCGCGGCGCCCACCCACTTCCTCACGGACGCGCGCCATACGCTCGACGTGGCCGGCATTCGGCTGGACCTCGTGGCCGCGCCCGGCGAGACCTCCGACCAACTCTACGTCTGGTACCCGGAACGGGAAGTGCTCTTCGCCGGCGACAACTTCTACAAGTCCTGGCCGAATCTCTACGCGATCCGGGGCACGGCCTACCGGGACGTCCGGGCGTGGGCGGGGAGCCTCGACGCGATGCTCGCCGAGAATCCCGCCCACCTGGTCGGCGGACACACGCGGCCGGTGCTCGGCCGAGAGGCGGTAACGGAGGTCCTGACAAACTACCGGGACGGGGTCCGCTCCATCTTCGAACAGACGATCGCCGGCATGAACCGGGGCCTGACGCCGGACCAGCTCGTCGAGGTCGTCAGGGTTCCCCCGCACCTGGCGGAACTCGACTACCTGCGTCCCTACTATGGCAACCCGGCCTGGGCGGTGCGGTCCATCTTCACCGGGTACCTCGGCTGGTTCGACGGCAACCCGACATCGCTCTTTCCGCTCGCCCCGGCCGAAGAGGCAGCAAGGGTGGCGGAACTCGCCGGCGGCGTCGACGTCCTGCGCGAGCGCGCTGCCGGCGCGCTGGCCGACGACCCGCAATGGACCGCCGAACTCTGCGACCGCCTGCTGGCCGTGGATCCGAACGACACCGACGCCATGGAACTGAAGGCGGATGCCCTCGAAGCCCTCGCGCGCCCCCTCCTCACCGCGACGGGCCGGAACTACTACCTGACGGCGGCGATGCAGTTGCGCGCACGGGCCCGGGGGGAGGCCCCTAGGCCCCCGCGATGAGATTGCGCTGGATCGCCGCGCTCGCGGTGTTGGCGCTGTTCCTGCTCCTGACGGTCGGCATACCGGTCTGGCCGGGGCTCCTGGCGCTGCCGCTCGCGGGTCCGCTCAACCTGGGCATGGCCGTGTACGCCGTGCTGCTGGTCGGCACGCCCATCCTCGCGTTCGTCTACCTGTACCTGCGCCAGCGGGGCTGACGTGACGGCGATCGCCTGCTTCGTGGCCGTGGTCCTCGTGACCGTGGGCTTCACCGCGGTCGCCGCGCGGCGCACCCGGAGCGCGGCGGACTTCTACGTCGCCGGCAGCCGGATCGGCGGCTTCCAGAACGGTCTCGCCATCGCCGGGGACTTCATGTCCGCGGCCACCATCCTCGGCATGTCGGCCATCATCTTCTCGGCCGGCTTCGACGTGGTCATCTACCTCGCCGCGCCGGTGGTCGCGTTCCTGATCGTCATCCTGCTGGTGACGGACAAGCTGCGCGAACTCGGGCGCTACACGTTCACGGACATCGTCTGCGCCCGCCTCCAGGAACGGCCGCTGCGGGTCCTGGCCGCGGTCACGACCCTGGCCTTCTCGGTGATGTACCTGATGGTCCAGGTGGTCGGCGCCGGGGCGCTGATCGAAGTCCTGTTCGGCATCCGCTACGCGTGGGCGGTCGTCATCGTGACCACGCTGATGGTCCTCTACGTGGCCGTGGGGGGCATGCTGGCCACCACCTGGGTGCAGATCGCCAAGGCGGCGCTGCTGGTCGTGGGGATCGTGGTCCTCGCGCTGCTGGCGCTCGCCCGCTTCGACTTCGACTTCGCGCGGCTGTATGCGGAGGCCGACGCCCTGCACGGGCCCGGGGGGTACCTGACCCGGCCCGGCGGGCTGGAACTGTCGACCCTGTCCGCGCTGTCGCTCGGCATCACCCTGTGTTTCGGCCTGGGCGGGTCACCGCACATCCTGATGCGCTTCTTCACGGTGCCCGACGCCGCGGCGGCGCGACTGTCCGCGGGGGTGGCCCTCGGCGCCATCGTGATCGTCAACCTCGCGATCTTCTTCGTGGTCGGCGTCGCCGCCGTCGCCCTGGTCAAGGACAACCCGGCCTACCTCGACGCCTCCGGGCAGGTGGCCGGCGGCACGAACATGGTCACCGTGCACCTCGCCCAGGCGGTCGGGGG
>JAPPHP010000067.1 GCA_028821035.1 Gammaproteobacteria bacterium
TCGACACCGACGGGGTGGAGCCGCTCGCCCATCCCCTCGACATGGACCAGCCGCTGCGGGACGACGCCGTGACGGAGGTCGTGGACCGGGCGCGGTTCCTGGCCGTGGCGCCGCTCACGCGCGACGGGCTGTACCTCGTGCCGAAGGTCGTCGAGTAGGCGCGGCGGGCCGGACGCCGGCGTGCAACCGTTCACCTCCATCGCCGACCTCGGCCGCGGGCTGGCCCGCGGGGACTACAGTGCCCGGGAGCTCACGTCCTTCCATCTCGAGCGCATCGCGGCCGCGGACGGACTGAACGCCTTCATCCGCGTCACGGAGGAGCGCGCGCTGCGGGCGGCGGAGGCGGCGGACCGGCGTATCGCCCGGGGCGAGGGGGGGGCGCTGAACGGAATTCCGCTCGCCCACAAGGACATCTTCTGCACCGAGGGTGTCGCCACGACCTGCGCCTCGCGGATGCTCGCCGATTTCGTGCCGCCCTACGACGCCACGGTCGTCGCACGGCTGGCCGCGGCGGGAATGGTGTGCCTCGGCAAGACCAACATGGACGAGTTCGCCATGGGGTCCTCCAACGAGACGAGCTGGTTCGGACCGGCGCGCAACCCGTGGGATCGCGGCCGCGCGCCCGGAGGCTCGTCCGGGGGATCGGCGGTGGCGGTAGGTGCGGGGCTCGTGCCCTGCGCCACGGGGACGGACACCGGGGGGTCCATCCGGCAGCCGGCGGCGTTCTGCGGCGTCACCGGACTCAAGCCGACGTACGGGCGCGTGTCGCGGTACGGCATGATCGCGTTCGCCTCGAGTCTCGACCAGGGCGGGGCGTTCGGAAGGTCCGTCGAAGACGTGGAGACGGTGCTCGGCGCGATGGAAGGGCATGACCCACTCGACTCGACGAGCGCGGCCCGCGGGCCCACACGCCGCAACGGCGCAGCGCGGACGCGCATCGGCCTGCCTGCGGAGTACTGGAGCGGTCTCCCGGGCGACATGGGCGACTGCCTGCTCGCGGCCGCGAAAGAGCTCGAGGGCGCGGGGCATGCGCTCGTCCCGATCTCCCTCCCGCACACGGACGCGGCGGTCCCCGCCTACTACGTCATCGCGGGTGCGGAGGCGTCGGCCAACCTGTCGCGCTACGACGGGGTCCGCTTCGGCTTTCGGGCGGAGGAGCCGAAGGACCTCGACGACCTGTACCGGCGCTCGCGGGCCGCAGGATTCGGCACGGAGGTCAAGCGCCGCATCCTGACGGGCACCTACACGCTGTCGGTGGGCTACTACGACGCCTACTACCTGAAGGCGCAGCGCGTGCGCCGGCGCATTCAGCAGGACTTCCTTCAGGCCTTCGACGAGGTGGACGCCATTGCCGCGCCGGTCGCCCCGGGACCGGCGTTCGAACTGGGCGCCGTGGACGATCCGGTGGCGATGTATCGGCAGGACGTGTTCACGACGCCGGCCAGCCTCGCCGGCCTTCCGGCGATGTCGTTGCCCTGCGGTTTCGTCGGCGGCCTGCCCGTCGGCTTGCAGCTGATCGGTCCGCCGTTCGAGGAAGGCCGCCTGCTCGCGCTCGGCCGGCAGTTCCAGCAGCGCACGGACTGGCACCTGCGCCACCCGGAGGTCTAGCGTAACCGTGCAGGACTGGGAAAGCGTCATCGGCCTCGAGGTCCACGTGCAGCTTGCCACGCGGTCGAAGATCTTCTCCGGGGCGGACGCGGCGTTCGGCGCGGCGCCGAACACGCGGGCGTGCGCGGTGGACCTCGGGATGCCCGGGGTCCTGCCGGTACTGAACGGGGAGGCGGTCCGCATGGCCCTCACGTTCGGCCTGGCCATCGACGCCGAGATCGCCCGGACCTGCCGTTTCGACCGCAAGAACTATTTCTATCCGGACCTGCCGAAGGGCTACCAGATCAGCCAGTTCGACCAGCCGATCGTCGGCGCGGGCGTCATCGAGATGGAGTTCGACGGCGTCACGAGACGCATCGGCATACGCCGGGCGCACCTCGAGGAGGACGCCGGCAAGTCCCTGCACGAAGACTACCCGGACCTGACCGGCATCGACCTGAACCGGGCGGGGACGCCGCTGCTCGAAGTCGTGTCGGAGCCGGACCTGCGCACGCCGGCGGAGGCGGCGGCGTTCTTTCGGGAGATGCACGCCCTGGTGCGCTACCTGGGCATCTGCGACGGCAACCTGAACGAGGGGTCGATGCGCTGCGACGCCAACGTTTCGGTGCGACCCCGGGGGGAGGACGGACTCGGCGAGCGCACCGAGATCAAGAACCTCAACTCCTTCCGCTTCCTGCGCCAGGCCATCGCCCACGAGATCGACCGGCAGATCGAGGTCCTCGAGTCCGGCGGCCGGGTGGTGCGCGAGACACGGCTCTACGACCCGCGGAGCGACGAGACGCGGCCCATGCGGGGCAAGGAGCTGTCCGAGGACTACCGCTACTTCCCCGATCCGGACCTGCTGCCGGTGCGGGTCACGCCGGAACTGCTCGCGGAAGCGGGTGCAAGGGTGCCGGAACTGCCTCGCGACAAGCGGCGGCGCTACCGCGACGAGTTCGGGCTGCCCGACGCCGACACCGTCTTCCTGACGGCCGACCCGGACGTCGCGGCGTACTTCGAGGCGACCGTCGCGACGGGCTGCGGCGCCAAGCTGGCGGCGAACTGGATCATGGACCGGGTGACGGCGTCGCTGAACCGGACCGGGCTCGACATTGCGCGTTGCCCCGTCGCGCCCGAACGGCTGGGCGGGCTGATCGCCCGGATCGAGGAAGGCGTCATCTCCGGCAAGATTGGGGCAACGGTATTCGACGTGCTGTGGGAGGAGGGCGGAGACGTCGACGCGATCATCGACGCCCGGGGTCTGCGCCAGGTGAGCGACGCCGACGAGCTCGGTCGGATCGTCCACCAGGTCGTGGCCGACCATCCCGAACAGGTCGGGCAGTACCGGGCGGGGAGGGAGAAGGTGCTGGGGTTCTTCGTCGGGCGGGTGATGCGCGCGACCGGCGGCAAGGCGGATCCGAGGCAGGTCAACGTCCTGTTGCGCGAGGCCCTGCGTACGCCGTAGGAACGACGTCCGTCGTCTCGTACGGGGGCTATTGTTATAACCCGATCTGTTAACGGGCCGCGCGTCGTCCGGCCCTTCTGGCATTAAAATACCGCGATGGCCGGCCTCACCCACATCAAGCAGCTCGAGGCGGAGAGCATCCACATCATCCGCGAGGTGGCGGCCGAGTTCGAGCGGCCCGTGATGCCCTGGAGGTGTTCCTGACCGCGTCCCTCGACGTGCTGAGGAACCGCGACGACGAAGGCCTCCATGCGGCCGCCGAGCGTGGCGAGCTGCCGAGCTTTCCGGGCGTAACGGCCACCTCGAGGAACCGGGCTCGCCGGACCTCGTCATGGACACGGGGGAACTCGACGTGGGGGTCTGCGCGGAACGCGTGCTCGCGCTGCTGCGCGACAGGGGCTTCATGCACTGACCCGGGCGGTGTATGCTGGCGCCCGGACGAACAGGGGAGGAAAGGGGTTCAAATGTCCGACCGACCACTGCCGGCCGTGGATTACCTGAAAATCCCGGAAGACGCCGATCCGTATCTGGAAGGGTACAAGTGCAGTTCCTGTGGGGCCGTGTTCCTCGGGGCCCGCAGCAGTTGCTCCAAGTGCGGGGCGCGCGAAGGACTGAAGCCGATCGCCCTCTCCAACACGGGTTCCCTCTACTCCTACTCTATCGTCCACCGGTCCTATCCGGGCATCGACGTCCCCTACATCTCCGCCATCGTGGACCTCGACGGGGGCGGCACCGTGAAGGGCAACCTGATCAACATCGATCCGGACCCCGACAAGATCGAGTTCGGCATGCCGATCGAGGTCGTCTACGACGACGCGCTCGGCAGGAAGGACAGGGACGGCAACTCGTACCTGT
>JAPPHP010000402.1 GCA_028821035.1 Gammaproteobacteria bacterium
TGCCTTTGGCTGCACCTTGCCCTCGTAGTACACCTCGGAGGTAAACCGGGCGATGTCCGGGTGCAGCCGGTACGTGTCCGGGAGGAACAGGCCCCTGTCGGCCGGCATTGTCTCTTCACCGTCCAGCAGGTGATCGAGCGCGGACACCTCGCTGCCTTCGGGGTGGCTGCTCTGTAGTGGCTGCTCGAGTTGCTGGGGATCGCCGAGCAGGATGAGGTTGCGTCCGCCGCGCGCGCTGGCGAGCACGTTGGCCAACGACATCTGGCCCGCTTCGTCGACCACCAGGACATCCACGCTCTGCTGGAACTCGGGCCTGGCCCAGCAAAACGCCGTTGCGCCCAGCAGGTCGATTTCTCCCTCGCCAAGCTCCGTGTGAACCCGCGGGTAGGGATTGATGCGCTCGATGCCAAAGTCACCGTCGTACTTGCCGGTCTGGCGATGGACGATCCGCAAGGCGAGTCCGCGGGCGCGGGCTCGCTCCGCGGCGGACTCGAGGAGATTGACGATCACCTTGTGGCTCACGGCCGTCACGCCCACCTTTAGCCCCTTCTCTATGAGCGTGCAGATGATCTCGCCGCCCGCGTAGGTCTTGCCCGTACCGGGCGGACCCTGTACGGCGAGGACCTCCCCGTCCAACCCGAGGGCGATCCGAGAGGCGGCCTGAACCGTGTCCTCTCCGTCGATGGGCCGCGTGCCCCCTGCTGGCGCGCGCCGCAGCAAGAGGTCGAAGGCAGCGCGGTAGGGCTCCCTACGCGCGAAGCCGCCTTCGAGAACCGCCTTGCCGAGGTCCATGAGGGCCTCCCTGAGGCCCGTGGAGGGAATGTGCTTGTGCAGCACGACGCCCCTGGGATGCTCGTCCAGGAACTTCTTTGGCTTCTGGATGTCTATCGTGTGCGCGGCATAGTCGATCGACACAACCTCCCCGATGCGCGTCTTGTCCCTGCGGCGGACCGGGTCACCGACGCGCGCGTCCAGCTCCTGGGGAGGGAAGCGGTACTGCTGAATGCGGGCCTTCTGATCCACGACCTCCATGAACTCCAGGTCCCAGACGGCCCGACGCTCGTCCTGCAACTCGTCCTCGGGAAGACCGAGCAAGCGGTAGTACTCCCACCAGCTCGCCTTGTCCTCCCTGCGGTGGAACTCCATCATGTGCGCCAGCGCGAACCGCGCGCGCTCTTCGTCAGAGCGGTCGGCTGGGCCGCCCAGGAGCCGGTCGCGCAGTTCCTGCAGCTCCCGGTCCAGTTCGGTCACTTCGTCGCTCGCCGTTCCGTCGGCGAGTTCAGGACGCGGTAACTCCTGGCCACGCGCGATCACTTCCGCGCGCAGCGTCTCCAGCCAGTCCCGCAGCTTCAACGTGGACTCGCAGTCCTCACGGTTGTAGTCCTCAACGATGCGGCAATGCCGATCTTCCGTTCGCAGGCTGCCGTCGGCGACGGCGGCCTCTACCACCCGCCGGCTCTCGGACGCCTCCCGAAGATCCTGCTCGCGCGCGTAACCGAAGAACGGCTCGAGGTCCTTGATGGAGTAGCGCTCTACGCTGGCGAGCACGGACCGTTTGACCACCTGGTGCAGGTCCACGAATGCCCCGCCGCGCAGCAACTCGTCGAGCTCGACTTCGCGGGTGGCGTAGCGGCCCATGAGGCGCTTCAAGGCCGAGGGCTCATACGGCGCGAAGTGATACACGTGGGCGTTCGGGTCGCTCTCTCGAGTGGCTATGGCGAGGTCGATGAACTCCTGGAAGTTCTTCCGCTCCTCCTCGGGGGTGGCCGCCCAGAGCGCCGTGTACCGGATCTGCCCCGTGGCGTGCGCCATGACGTAGCCGAGCAGGTATTCCTGAACGCCGGTTTCGGCGAAACGGTCGCCTTCGAAGTCTAGGAAGATGTCGTTGGGTGACGGGACCGGGAGCAGCGCGAGCCCGTGTTCCTCGTCAAAGGGCTCCTTGATCTCGTGGTGCGGCTGGCCGGTCTCGCGTCCAAGCCGCTGCACGCGAGCCTGGTCGCGCACGCGCGACAGCGCGGCCAGGGAGCCTCGCGCGGGCTTCGGTACCGGATCGAGGACGGCCAGGTCCTCGAGACGATTGACGCCGATAGCACGGAGACTCTCGATCTGCCCGCGCGAGATGCCGGCGACGTAGCCGAGGTGGTCGTCGTTCCGCCGGCGCTGCTCGCAGCCGACCCACCACGGGCAGTAGTCGCAGTGCCCCACGGGCTCCGGGTAGGTCTCCGGCCGGCCGTCCAGGAACGTGCGCATGTCGGCGCTCAACAACCGGAAGTACGCGGCGTACTCGTCCACCCGGTAGCTCACGGGTGCGAAGTCCCGGCCAGGGGTGACCACGTGCATGCGTTCCGGCTGAACACCCTGGATCGCCTCGAGCGACTGCGAGTACACGCAGAGCTGCAGGAGCGCCCCGGCGCGGGTCTCTCGGGCGAGCTTGGCGTCGTAGGCCTCGTACGACCAATCCCCGAGATCGCTCGGCGTCGACACCTTCCGCAGGAAGTCGGGGCGTCCGGACCATCCTTCGTCCGCGAGCGTGCCCTGGTAGATCACGTCGGCGCCGGACCGCATGTGCGCGAGCGTTGCCTCCAGGCCCGTCCCGACGCTTGAGTCTGGTCCGCCGGCAACGGCGACCTCGAGGCCTTGTGCCTCCAGCCACGCGCGATAGGCCTTCTCGTGCTCGATTCCTTTCTGCTGCAGATCATCGAGCACCGGGCTGGCGCGAAAAGGCGCCGTCGGCCCTCCTTCCTGCGCCCCCAGGTCGAGTCCTGAACGATGTCGACACCCGAGGAAGTTGCCGAGGTCCGTGGGGGCCAACAGGAGGCCCTTCTCTGTCTTTTGCATCGAGTTGTTCTTGTTCGGTTACGGGAGGGTCAGGCAGCGTCCACTTCGATGACGGTCAGCCAGTGCTTGGCGCGCGAGCGCGCGACGTAGCGGGTGGTGGTCTCCCTGGTTTCGTTTTGCATGGGCGTCTCGACGCTCACGACGGCGTCCGCTTCGAGGCCCTTGAACCGGCCCCAGGTCGCGATCAGCACGCCTTCGCCGCGGCGCCACTCCTCGAAGTCCCTGGTGAGCGTTATCGTGCCGAACTTCGCGGGCCAGTCCTTCTCGGTGTACGCCGGTGCGAGTACGGCGGCCTGGGACGGCTTCAGGCCGCCCTGACCGCTCTCGCACAGCTCGCGTACCTGCTTGCCTGCCGCCTGGAAGGCCTCGCGAATCGTCTGCACGGAGACCATCACGGGGTCTTCGCCCATTGGCGCCCCGTCGAGCACGTTGTTGTCGTGCCCGACGAGCGACGCGCAGTGGGTGGCGATCCGGACGGTGTTCCTGCAGTTCGTGGGTAGAGGGTACGGTCGCCCCAGTTCGTCGGGGAGGCTGGGGTTGTCGACGAAGAGGTTCTGCTTCGGGTCGTAGAAGACGTAGTAACAGGCCTTGTTGTCCGCGTCGCGAAAGACGGATTGCAGGCTGTCCCACCAGAGGTCCTGGAAGTCCTGCCCCTCGTCGACGACGACCGCGTCGAACTTGTGCTCCGGCCCGAGTCGCTCGCACGCCTCCTCGAAGGCGACGGGCACGATCTCGGCCCAGAATTCCGGGTCCTTCTGATCGCCCCGGTCCCAGAGGGATACGCCCGCCGCCCTGCACAGGTCGTCCGCCAGGCCGTGGTAGTTGTCGATGACGAGGTGGCCGCCGAACGCATCCGGGACCGCCTGCGAGAGCCAGTCCTTCAGCGGGCGGTTGTAGCAGAGGAGCAGCGTTCGCAGACCCTGCCGCGCCATGGCCTGGGCCTTGGCGAGGGCCAGCAGCGTCTTGCCCGATCCGGCCACGCCGGAGATGGCCGCCTTCGGCTGTTGCTCGAGAATGTCCAGGATGCGCTGCTGTTCCTGCGTCAGCCGGCTCAGCCGCTCCTCCT
>JAPPHP010000313.1 GCA_028821035.1 Gammaproteobacteria bacterium
TGCGGCGCAACGTGCGCGAGGCGCTCGCGGAGGATGTGGGCGACGGCGACGTGACTGGCGCGCTGATTCCGGCCGACCGGAACGCGCGGGCCACCGTGATCTCGCGTTCGCCGGGCGTTTTCTGCGGGACGCCGTGGGTGCTCGAGGTTTGCGCGCAGACGGATGCGGACATCGGGATCGACTGGCGGGTCACGGACGGTGCCGAGATTGGCGCGGACGCCGCGCTTTTCGCGCTCTCGGGACCGGCGAGGAGCCTGCTCACCCTCGAGCGGACACTGCTCAACTTCGTGCAGTTCCTCTCCGGCACTGCCACGGCGGCGCGCGCGTGTGTACGGGCGGTGGAGGGCACCGGGACCCGGATCCTCGACACGCGCAAGACGGTCCCCGGCCTGCGCGCGGCACAGAAGTACGCCGTCGCGGTGGGCGGAGCGGAGAATCACCGCATGGGGCTCTTCGACGCCTTTCTGATCAAGGAGAACCACATCCTCGCGGCGGGCGGGATTCGCGCCGCGATTCTGGCCGCGCGGGCCGCCCATCCCGAGTTGACCCTCGAGGTGGAGGTCGAGGATCTGGCCGAGCTCGAAGAGGCGCTCGCCGCGGGGCCGGATGTCGTGATGCTGGACAACTTCACCGTGGAGGAGACGGCGGCGGCCGTCCGCGCGAACGACACCCGTACGCGTCTGGAAGCCTCGGGAGGCCTTGCGGTGGACGATCTCGCGGCGGTGGCGCGGACCGGGGTCGACTACATCTCGGTCGGTGCGATCACGAAGTACGTCACGCCGCTCGACCTGTCGATGCGGTTCGAGCGAGTGGCGCGTTGAGTGTTGGTGCCGGAACGGAGACTCGAACTCCGGACAACCGCATTACGAATGCGGTGCTCTGCCAACTGAGCTATTCCGGCGCGGCCGCGCGCGTGCGGGCGGTGGCGAAGGATAGCGCGTCGGTGGGAAAGGGGGAACGCCCCCGGCCTTTGTCGAGACGCGCGCAGCCGTCAGCATGGCCGCCTGGCGGGCATGATCCGGCAGACCGTGCGTCCTTCCGGGTCGGTTGCGGTGACCCGGTAGCCGGCTTCGTCGGCCACCACGACGTACGTGGCGCCGTTGGAGTTCCGGGGCGCCCATCCGGTCGCGACGGTGAGCGAGGTGTCGTCGGTGGCGAAGTCCCATGTGCCGATGCCGTAGGACCCGGTGCGCAGGCGCGTGTCCTGCTGGAACGGCTCCATCGTGGCGATCTCCGCGGCCAGGACTCCCACGGCGGCGGTCTCGACGTAGTCGCGGTAGGCGGGCACGGCGATCGCTGCGACCGTCGCGAGAATGGCGATCGCGATCATCAGTTCGACGAGCGTGACGCCGTCGCAGGCGCGGGCGGTGCTCAGAGGTCGGCCCATCGGATCACGCGCTGCACGCCGGCAGGGAAGTCCCCGTAGGCAGGGCGGGTCAGGGTGATGGCGTAGTCGCCGTCGCCGGCGATCGTTCCCGCCTCGGACACGCCGATCTGGCCCTGGCCGGCATCGCCGGTCAGCCCCTCGATGTACGGTGGCCCACCTCCGGGCGCGGTGCCGCCGCTGCCGGCGAGACGCTCGATCCAGAAGGCGTCGGACAGGAGTTCGTCCTGCTGCGCGGGAGTGCGGACGTTCATTGCCAGTTCCGACTGGATCTTGCGGAACTCGGCTTCGACGAAGGTCGCGGCGGCCTCGTAGTGCGTGTTGACCTTGGCCATGTTCGCGTTCTGCACGTAGTCCCGGTAGAGCGGCAGCGCGATCGCCGCCAGGATTCCGGCGATGGCGACGACGATCATCAGTTCGATCAGCGTGAATCCGGACGGTCGTGGCATGGGGCTGGCTCCTCGACATGTAGCGGGGTCGGACGGGACCCGGTGTCGAGCAATGGTAATCGGGCGTCGCCGGGAGCGGGTGCGCCTTCGACGGGCGAGGGTGTGTGCTGGTTCCGCAATCGATGCGGGCGAAACGCCACCCGGGCGGTACGCCTTTGCCGGCGCCGGCCGCTTCACGGCGGCGATGTCCTACACGGTTTGCGGACCGTGGCTGTCTCCCGCGCGGTCGCGCCTCTCTAGAATCCGCCGGACACTGCTGCCGGGGGCAGGGGATCCGGATGAGCGCTCGGAACGCGACGGCGAGGGAGACGCTCGCCAGGGCCCGGGACTTCGGTGTCCCGGCCCTCGACCTGGGCGCCTTCGACCTCGGGGCGAGCGCGACGGGAGTCGTCGACGAGGCGCTCGTCGGCAGGCATCGGGTGTTGCCGCTGGTGCGGCGCGGGCGGCGCCTGCACGTCGCCCTGGCCGACCCCGCCGATGCGCGGGCGCTCGACGAAATCAAGTTTCAGACGGGCCTCGATGTCGAACCGGTGCTCGTCGAGCCGGATGCGCTGGCGGCCGCCATCGACCGGCTGCGCGACCGGGAGCCCTCCGCCCCGTTCGAGGACCTCGAAGGCGTCGACCACGACGTCCCGGCCCTCGAGCTCGAATCCGTGGACGCGGACCGGCCGGACGACGAGCAGCCGGTCGCGGGCGCGGACGATGCTCCGGTCGTCCGGTTCGTCCACGGGCTCCTGCTGGAGGCGGTCAGGGCGGGAGCGTCGGATGTCCACCTCGAACCGTACGAACGCAGCTGTCGCGTGCGGTTTCGGACCGATGGCATCCTTCGCGAGGTCCGCCGCCCGCCACGGAACCTCGCGGCACGGCTGGCGGCGCGCCTCAAGGTGATGGCGGGTCTGGACATCGCGGAACGCCGGGTGCCGCAGGACGGCCGTATCCGGTTGCGTCTCGGGGCGTCGCGTGCCGCGGATTTCCGGGTCAACACGTTGCCGACGCTCTTCGG
The DNA here is from genome assembly GCA_028821035.1 of Gammaproteobacteria bacterium. GTDB lineage: Bacteria > Pseudomonadota > Gammaproteobacteria > Pseudomonadales > Azotimanducaceae > VXNE01. Next base: position 2,837 of record JAPPHP010000313.1, read on the forward strand.
TGAGAAGGTCGTGTTGCGGATTCTCGACGCTTCGAGCGCGCGGGTCGGCATCGACGAACTCGGGTTCGAGCCGGAACAGGAGGCGCGCTACCGCGCGGCGCTTCGCCGGCCGCAGGGCATGGTGCTCGTGACCGGGCCGACCGGCAGCGGCAAGACGGTCACCCTGTACGCGGGACTGCAACTCCTGAACGAGCCGGGCCGCAACATCGCCACCGTGGAGGACCCGGTGGAGATGCACCTCGAGGGGGTCAACCAGGTACACGTCAACCATCGTGTCGGCCTCGACTTCGCCGTCGCCATGCGGGCCTTCCTGCGTCAGGACCCGGACGTGCTCATGGTCGGGGAGGTGCGGGACCTCGAGACCGCGGAGGTCGCCGTCAAGGCGGCCCAGACCGGGCACCTGGTGCTGTCCACGCTGCACACCAACTCCGCGGCGGAGACGCTGACGCGGCTGCGGAACATGGGGGTCGCCGCATTCAACGTGGCGACATCGGTCAGCCTCGTCATCGCCCAGCGCCTGGCGCGGAGGCTGTGCCCCCGGTGCCGCCGACGGGCCGACGTGCCCGAGGAAACGCTGCTGCGGGTGGGCTTCTCGCCCGGCGACATCGATGGCGGGCTGCGGCTGTTCGAGGCGGACGCGGCGGGCTGCGCGGAGTGCCGCGGCGGGTATCGCGGGCGCGTCGGCATCTACGAGGTGATGGAGCTCACGCCGGAGCTCGCGCGCGTGGTCATGGACGAGGGCGACAGTCTGCGCCTGGCGGCGGAAGCGCGCCGCCAGGGCTTCGAGGATCTCCGGCGGTCGGGGCTCAGGAAGGCGATGACGGGGGTCACCTCCCTGGCCGAGATCCATCGGATCACCGGATAGCGGCAAGGCGGAGGCGGGGTCATGGCGGCGCGTTCCGAACTCTTCGCCTGGCGGGGCCGGGACCGGTACGGTCACGCGGTCACGGGCGAGATGACCGCGGCGTCCGCCGGTCGGGTGCGCCGGTCGCTGGCCCGCCGCGGCATCCGGGCCACGAGCGTACGGCGGCGCGGTGGCGGCAAGCGGCGCGGCCGCGTGC
>JAPPHP010000190.1 GCA_028821035.1 Gammaproteobacteria bacterium
AGCGTTGGCCTCCGAAGCCAAAGGCCACAGGTTCGAATCCTGTCGGGCGCGCCAGCTTCCCTTGGCGGTCACAGGTGCGGCGCCACCACGGCGTCGATCATGGCCGTGTCCAGGTAGGCGGTGCCGCGCCGGATCTTCCCGTCGACCACTTCCAGGGCCCAGCAGTACACCTGGTCGTAGTCGGGACCGGCGACGGTGTCCGCGTGGCTCTCGAAGAGCACGGCCACGTCGCTGCCGTCCGCGATGACCTTGCGGATGGTCGGCTGGATCGGGCTCTTGAAGGCCTTGCGCAGCATGTTGCCGACGGTGTCCTGGAACGCGTCGCGACTGGTGTAGGTCCCGGAGATCGCGGTCGTGCCGATGATCGTCCACTCGAGGTCTTCGGCCATCAGGTCGAGCACGGCGGAGAAGTCGCCGCGCTCCCACCTGGAGAACGCGTCGCCGATCAGCCGGCGGTTCGATTCGGTCGTGTTCACGGTGTGTTCCCCCGGGTCCGTCAGAGTGTCGCGACCTTGTTCCGCTCGATGAGATCGAAGTCGATCCGGGCGCCGAGGCCGGGGTCGTCGAAGGCGTGCACGACCCCGTCCCCGTCCACCACGATCTCCTCCACGAGCCCGTGCTTCTGCACGGCGTCGGGGAGCAGCACCTCGAAGTACTCGCAGTTCGGGATCGCAAGAATGAGGTGCAGGTTGGCCACGTTGTTCAGCGAGTTGCCCCCGTGGTGCACCTCGTAGTTCATGCGGAAGGCCTCCGCGAGGTGCGCGGTCTTGAGGCAGGAGGTGATGCCGCCCTTCACGGCCACGTCGCCGCGCAGGAAGTCCGTCGCCCGTTCCATGACCCAGGGCGCGTAGGAGGTGGGCCCGGCCGGCGGCAGCTCCGTCGCCATGATCGGGATGCGCAGGCGTTCCTTGAGCTTCACGTAGTTGTAGAGGTCGTCGTCGGCGAGGGGATCCTGGTACCAGTAGAAGCCGAGTTCCTCCACGGCCCGCCCGACGCGCAGCGCTTCCGGGTAGTCGTAGGACCAGGTCGAATCGAGCATCAGCCGGAAGTCGTCGCCGACGGCCTCGCGCACCGCCCTGCAAATGCGGATGTCCTGGTCGGGAATCGCTGGCGGGTGGATCTTGTAGGCCGTCCAGCCGGTCTCCTTGTGGCGGACCGCTTCCTCCGCGTATGCCTCAGGGGAGGGCAGCACGGCGGAACTCGCGTACGCCGGCACGCTCGACCGGCAGGAGCCGATGAGCCGGTGGATGGGCACCCCGGCGGCGCGCCCGGCCAGGTCCCACAAGGCGACGTCCACCGCGCCCACGGCGCGCAGCATCTGGCCCCGCCCGCGCCGCATCATGCCTTGCCAGATGCGCTCCCGGGCCAGTGCGTCCTCGCCGACGAGGAGCTGTTTCAGCGGCCCGGCGATGAATGCGGCGTCCGTCTCCGCCGGCCCGTAGGCCGAGCCGACGAACGCGTGACCGTCGACGCCCCCTTCTGCCTCGATGCGGACCAGCCCCATGCGCGTATTGCGGCTGGACGAACTCGAGATCGTGCGGGTGTAGCGGGTGGGGGGAATGTCCTTCCACTCCCACAGGGTGACGGAGACGTCGGTGATGCGCATGAGCGCGGCTCCCGCGGCTGGCAATCCGTCTCGATGCTACGCTATCCGGCGTCGGCCGGTCTTGAGCCGTCCGTCGTTCAAGGGGATGGGAATGCGGCGCACGTGGATCGTGATTCTGGTGGTGGTTGTCGTCGCGCCCGTCGGCTGGTGGTGGACGACCGGCGAAGCGCCGTCTCCGCAGCCCGTCGCGGATGCCGCGACGACGGTCGACATCGCGCAGGGGCCAGTGACCGGATTCGTGGACGCGGCGGGCGGCTACGCCTGGCTCGGCATCCCGTTCGCCGAACCGCCGGTGGGGACGTCCCGTTGGCGCGCACCCCGTCCGCCCGCACCGTTCGAAGCGCCGCTCGCCGCCCTGGCTTCCGGCAACGCCTGTGTGCAGTACAAGGGCATGCTGGCCGACTTCGACGACCCGGACGAGGACGGTATCGTCGGCAGCGAGGACTGCCTGTATCTCAACGTTCATGCACCCGCCGGCGCGCCTACGGGTGGGGACAGGCTACCGGTGATGTTCTGGATTCACGGCGGGGGCAACACCGTCGGGCACGCGGGACCCTACAACGGCAGCGTGCTTGCGACCCGGCACGACGTGGTCGTGGTGGCGACGAACTACCGTCTCGGACCCTTCGGCTGGTTCCGGCACGCCGCGCTGCGTGACGGGGCCGCGAGCCGGGACGACGCTTCCGGCAACTTCGGGACGCTGGACCTCGTGCGGGGGCTCGCGTGGGTCAGGGACAACATCGCCGCTTTCGGCGGGGACCCGGGCAACGTCACGGTCTTCGGGGAGTCGGCGGGCGGCACGAACGTCCTGACGCTGATGGCCTCGCCCCGGGCGGCCGGGCTGTTTCACCGCGCCATCGTGCAGAGCGGCGGCATGTTCTTCGACACCCCGGCGCGGGCGGAACACTTCCTGGACGATCCCGTTCCGGGCCACGAGCGCAGTTCGAACGAGGTCATTGCCCGTCTTCTCGTGGCGCGTGGCGAGGCGGCGAATGCGGACGAGGCCCGGGCATCCTTGCGCGGGATGGAGGACGAGGACGTACGCGGCTTGCTCTACGGCGCCGCGGCCACCGAGTTGATGGCGCTCTTCGACGACGGCGGGATGGGGATGGTCTCGGCGCCGACGGTGTTCGGCGACGGAACGGTGTTGCCGGCGGGCGGGCCCGGGGAACTCTTCAGCGACGCGGAGGCCTACAACGTGGTCCCCGTGATGCTCGGCACCAACCGTGACGAAGTGAAGCTCTTTATGGCGATGGACCCCGAATGGGTCGACTACCGCTTCGGCTTCCTGCCGCGGCTCAAGGACCCGGAACGGTACGACCGTTCGGCGGCCTACGGTTCGCTCGGTTGGCGTTACCGCGGTGTCGACAACCTCGCCCGCATCCTGCACGACGCGCAGGGCGACTCGGTGTACGCGTACCGTTTCGACTGGGACGAGGAGGGCAGCATCATGGGCTACGACCTCTCACGGGCGATGGGCGCGGCGCACGGACTGGAGATCGGCTTCGTCTTCGGCGGCTTCGACGGCACCGCGTCGGCGCTGGGCGGCATCTACGACGAGGATCGGCTGCCGCAGCGCGACGCCCTGTCCGCCAGCATGATGTCCTATTGGGCCGAGTTCGCGCACACGGGGGATCCCGGGCGGGGCCGTGACGGCGTGGAGGTCCCGTGGCTGGCGTGGAGCAACGCGGTCGCCGCGAACGCGGCCGACGCGCCGAAGACGATCGTGTTCGACACGCCGCGCGACGGCGGCATCCGCATGAGCCCGGAGGAAGTGACGTTGCCCGGCCTCAAGGCGCGCCTGCTCGCCGACGCGTCGTTCACCGAACAGCGCGAGCTGTGCGAGACCTACGTCAACCTGTTCCGGGAGGGTCCAGCGTGGGACAAGGGCGAGTACCTGGCCCTTGGCGACGCGGGCTGCGGGGACTATCCGCCTGAGGGATTCCCGAGGTTCTGATGCGGTATCCCGCCAATGTGCGGGACACCACACCAAGGGTCGCTTCGGCCGCGACCGTCAGGTCGCGCGTTATCCGGGCCGGTGCCAGATCGGGGACGACCACGCCCGGTCCTGGATCGTCGCGTGCATGTCCTGCCGTGCCGCTACGCCCGCCCGGATCGCGTCCCACGTCGACCAGCGGCATTTCGGGTTCTCCAGCACGCGGACATAGTAGAAGGCGTGCTGCGCCGGATCGAAGTCCGGGTCCTGCCAGACGGCGGAGAGTTCGCCGGCGCCCTTGTCCGCGTTGACGTCGCAGGTCGCGAGATCGACCGTC
>JAPPHP010000330.1 GCA_028821035.1 Gammaproteobacteria bacterium
TGCCGTGGGCCACGCGGGAGTACGTCGTCATGGACGGGCAACTTCCGGTGGAACCGCTCACCCTGAACGCCCCGTTTCCCTGCACGCGCTCCGGGTTCTTCAAGGTGACGTTCCTGGTGAATGCCGGAGAAGACACCGACTTCGACGCGTTCTTCGACCACTGGCTCGGCGTCCACGTACCCAACGTGCGTTCGACGATGGAGCAGGTCGGCGGCTTCCGGTACGTGGTGAGCCACAGTCTCGACCCGCACGGCGAGCCGCACGCGGGCATGGCGGAGCTCTACTTCCCCGACGCCGACGGCTGGCGCGGCTACCGTGACCACATCCGGCCCGACGGGATGGAGCGATGGGTGACCGGTGCGACGGTGCTGCGCGCCGGCACGCAGATGATCGGGATTCCCTGACCGTCGTCCCTGACCGGCTTCACGAACCCAGCCGAAGATGACCCGGGCCCTCCCGATCGCGGTTGCCGTCCTCGCGAGCGTCGTGATGGCCGCCTGGCTGCTCCTGACCCCGCCCGATGCGCCGCCAGCTGAGCAGGTACCGCAGCCGCGCCAATCGGCCTTCACGCCCCGCGCCGGGATCGTCGACGACGCGCGCATCATGGCCGCCGCCACGGAAGAACCCGGCGCCTGGATCGCCTACGGCCGCACCTACGAACAGCACCGGCACGCATCTCTGACCGCCATCGACCGGGACACGGTGTCCAACCTCGGCATCGCCTGGGTGAAGCCCCTCGACACCATCCACCGCGTCCAGGCTACGCCGCTGGTCGTCGACGGCGTCATGTACGTCACGGACCCGATGAGCGTCGTTTACGCGCTCGACGCGGCCACCGGCGAGGAACTGTGGCGCTTCGATCCCGAGATCGACGGGCAGTCCGTGCGTTTCTCCTGCTGCGGCGGACCGATGAACCGGGGCGTCGCGGTCTACGGCGGACGGGTGTTCATCGGTACGTTCGACGCTCGCCTCGTCGCCATCGACGCCGCGAGCGGCGAAAAGCTCTGGGACGTGGATACGAACTACGCGCCCCACGAGTTCTCATACACGATCAGCGGGGCGCCGCTGGCCGCCGCCGGCAAGGTCTACATCGGTAACTCGAGTTCCGAGTTCGGCGGCGCCACCACCGCCGGGCACCGCGGCTACCTCTCCGCCTACGACGCCGAGACCGGCGCGCTCGCGTGGCGCTTCTTCACGGTGCCGGGCAACCCTGCCGAACCCTTCGAACACCCGGAACTCGAACAGGCCGCGAAAACATGGAAGGGCGAGTGGTGGAAGATGGGCGGCGGCGGGACGGTGTGGAACTCGATCGTCTACGACCCCGAACTGCACACCGTGTACATCGGTACTGGCAACGGCGCTCCCTGGCCGCGCGCCATCCGCTCGCCGGGCGGCGGCGACAACCTGTTCCTGTCCTCGATCGTGGCGGTCGACCCCGACACCGGGGAGATGAAGTGGTACTACCAGACGACACCCGGCGACAACTGGGACTTCGCGGCCACGCAGCACATGGTGCTCGACGAACTCGAGATCGGCGGCGAGCGGCGCAAGGTGCTGATGCAGGCGCCGAAGAACGGCTTCTTCTATGTGCTCGACCGCGAAAACGGGGAGTTGCTCAACGCGTTTGCCTTCGGTGCGTTGAACTGGGCCACGCACGTCGATCTCGAGACCGGGCGTCCCGTGGAGGATCCCGCGGCGTACTACGAGGACAACCCGCAGTGGATCCTCCCAGGCAACAGCGGGGCGCACACCTGGCACCCGATGTCCTGGGACCCGGCGCGGCGCCTGGTGTTCATCCCCACGCAGGAACTCGCGCTCTTCTACGCGCTGCCGCAGGAGTTCGCCGAGACGGGCGTCTACAAGGCGCGCTTCAACACCTGGAACCTCGGCATCGAGCGCGGCCAGCGGCACGCCGACCTGGTCGCCGCATCCGACGATCCGGAGGGGCCGCCCCGGCAGGGTTTCCTGAAGGCGTTCGACCCGGTGACGGGCGAAATGCGCTGGTCTGTGCGCAACACCGTGGCGTACAACGGCGGGCTCCTTTCGACCGCGACCGGCCTCGTCTTCCAAGGCGACGGGGCCGGCGTGCTTTCCGCCTACGACTCCGACACCGGCGACCGGCTCTGGAGCCTCGACGCCTACGGCGCCATCGGCGCACCGCCCATGACGTACGAGATCGACGGCGAACAGTACCTCGTCGTGCTCGTGGGCGCGCACTGGTCCTACGAGACGACGGGGCGGGTCGTGGCCCTCCGGCTCGGCGGCGCGCCGGCGTTCCCCGAGCCTCCCGTACGGGACCGCACACTGCCCAAGCCGCCCGCACTTTCCGCCTCGCCCGAGCAGGTCGCCCAGGGCGACGGCCTGTACCACCTGTACTGCAGCCCGTGCCACGGCGGCCGCGCGCGGAGCGGGCTGATCGCCGACCTGCGCAAGATGACGCCGGAAACGCACGACGCCTTTCTCGCGATCGTCCTGGGCGGCGCCTATCGGGACCGCGGCATGGCAAGCTTCGACGACGTGCTGGACGTGGCCGGGGCGCAGCGCGTGCACGACTACGTGATCGCGCGGGCGAACGCGGACTGGGAGGCGCAGGAGGACGGGACGGGGCAGTAGCGGGGCGACCCGGCGCGGACCTGGAGTCCCACGGTGACCGAGCGCCGCGGGCAGTTTGCGTAGACCTGTCGCGCAGGATCCTCGTAGCCTCGTACTACACTGCTGCCGTGCTACACGAGGTGCTGGCATGCATCTGACCATCACCGTAGACAGCCATGTCCTCAAGCGAGCCAGGCTCCGCGCCCTGGAGGAGGACACGTCCGTAAGCGCTGTGCTCGCCGACTACCTCAAGGCGTACGCCGGCGGCACGGTACGAAACCGTCAAACTGTTCGTCGGCTGTTGCTGCTGGCGGAATCGGGCGATTCCGGGCGCGGGCGCGCCGCCTGGACGCGCGACGAACTGCACGAGCGCTGAGCCGTGGCCGCGGCATGAAGACCACCATATCGATACCCGACGAGGTGTTCGAAGCCGCGGAGCGCATGGCGAAAACCCTGGGCCTCTCGCGCAGCCAGCTCTATACGCGTGCGGTCAGCGAGTTCGTTGGCCGCAGGCGGGCCAGGGACGTCACGGCGCTACTCGATGGCGTGTACGGCGAAGACGAAACCGCGTCGCGCCTGGGCCCGACACTGACCACAATTCAGGCCCTCTCGCTGCCTCCCGAGGACTGGCGGTGAGACCCGGCGAGATCTGGTGCGCGGACCTGCCGCCGTGGATCCATCCCGCCACCGGCTATCTCGCTTAAGATAGGCAACCATCGACGCCCGCCCCCGGGCGCACGCAGGACAGGAACGATGCGCGACTGAGTACGGAGACCCTCCCTTCGGTTCCCTGGAGCTCAGCCGCATGGCCAACATCCTCTGCCGCAAGGTGTCGTTCGGGTACGACGGCACCGAGCGGAATGTCTTCACCGACCTCGACCTCGTCATCGACACCGGGTGGCGAACGGCCCTGACCGGCCGCAACGGCCGCGGCAAGACGACGCTGCTGCGGCTGATCCAGGGAGAGCTCACACCCGACCGGGGCCACATCGAGCGGCCGGTCGAGGTGCAGCGCTTCCCCGTGTCTGTCGCCGACCCCGCCGTCTCCGCGTTCGACGCGGCCAAGGACGCCGCCGGCCCGTTCCGGCGCTGGGAACGGGAGATGGCGCGGCTGCTCGATACGGACGACGACAACGCCCTCGCCCGCTACGGGACGCTGCAGACGCGCTTCCAGGAGGCGGGCGGCTACGAGGTCGACGCGGACCTCGAACGCGAGCTGGACGCCCTCGGCATCGGCGCCGCGCTATGGCCGCGCCGTTTCGACCGCCTGAGCGGCGGGGAACAGAC
>JAPPHP010000040.1 GCA_028821035.1 Gammaproteobacteria bacterium
GCGATGAAGAGCAGGTACGGATTGCGGCCGAACACCACCGCCAGCAGGATGACGAACAGCACGAAGGGCAGGGCGTAGAGGGCGTCGACGATGCGCATCATCACTTGGTCTACGCGTCCGCCCACGAGACCCGCAACGGCGCCGTACGGCACCCCGATGAGGACGCTGACGGCGGTGGCGAGGAGCGCGATGGCGATGGAGACGCGGCCGCCGGCCCAGGTGCGCGTGAGCAGGTCGCGCCCGGCGCCGTCAGTGCCGAACCAGTGCGCGGCGCTGGGGGCCTGGTCGATGGCGTCCCAGTCGACGTCGTCGAGGGCCCACGGCGATACCGCGGGAACCACCAGCGCCAGAGCGACCACGGCGCAGAGCGTCACGAAGGACGTCCGGGTCCAGGCGCTCCCGATTACGGCGGCGCGAAGGAGTTCCCTCATCGGCCCAACCGGATGCGCGGGTCGAGCCGCGTGTAGAGGAGATCCACCGCCAGGTTGAACACCAGGATCGCCGTCGCGTAGACCAAGACCGTGCCCATCACCAGGGTGTAGTCCCGGTTGAGCGCACCCTGCACGAAGTAACGTCCGAGGCCCGGCAGCGAGAACACTTCCTCGATCACCATCGAGCCGGCGAGGAGCGCCGCCGCCGCGGGTCCGAGGAAGGAAACGACCGGAATGAGCGCCGTCGGCAGCACGTGGCGCACGACGACACGACGGGTTGGCAGGCCCTTGGCGAGCGCGGTGCGCACGTGCGGCGAGGCCAGGGTCTGCACGACGCTGCCGCGGGTCAGCCGGGTGAACGCCGCGAGGTACGGCAGGGCGAGAGCGACCGCCGGGAGGACGACGTGCGCGGGCGAGGTGAAGCCCCCGGCCGGAAGCCAGCCGAGCACGACGGCGAAAACGAGCACAAGCAACGGGGCCACGACGATCGGGGGGAACGCGAGACCCGCCGTGGCGGCAAACGTGAGCCACCGGTCGCGGGGACCGTCGCGTGCGAGCGCCGCGCCGGTGCCCGCCGCGACGCCGAGGCCCGCCGCCAATGCGAGGGCGAGACCGCCGATCGTGAGACTCACCGGCAGGCCGCCGGCGATGAGTTCGCCGACCGTGAAGTCCTTGCTGCGGAAGGAAGGCCCGAGGTCGCCGCGCAGCAGCATGCCGAGGTAGCGCGCGTACTGGTGCGGGAGCGGTTCGTCGAGATGGTAGGCGGCCCGCAGGTTCGCCTCGACCTCCGGCGTCAGGCGGCGTTCTCCGTCGAAAGGTCCACCCGGTGCGACGCGCAGCAGGAAGAAGACGACGGTGACGATCGCCCAAAGCGTCAACAGGGAAGCTGCGAGTCGTCGCGCGAGGTAGCGGGTCACCGCCGACTACCTCCAATAGAGGTAACGGGCTCCATGCACGTTCCGGGGATTCGCGTGCCAGCCACCGATGCGCGGATTGACCAAGCCCCGGATCGTCACGGCATACAGCGGTGTGACCGGGTGCTCGGCCAGTCCGATGGCTTCGGCCTCGCGCAGCAGTTCCAGGCGCCGTTCGAGGTCCGCTTCCGCGTGCGCGCGGTCCATCAACGCGTCGAACGCCCCGGAGGCGAACCGCCCGTAGTTCACGTCGCCCGTATCGGACACCAGCAGGTTCAGGTAGTGCTCGGGATTGTTCTCGCCGAACCATCCCGCCTGCGCCACCTCGAAGTCGCCCTGACGGAGGTCGGCGAAGTGGCTCTTGAGTTCAGTGTGGTGCAGGGTGGTCGCGACGCCGATGTCCTTCCACATCGCCGAGATGGCCACCTGGACGCGCTTCGATTCGACGCCGCTTATGTAACGCAGGGTCACGGTGAGCGGGTTGCCCGGACCGTAGCCCGCCTCCGCGAGGAGGCGCCGGGCGCGTTCGAGCCGTGTGGGACGTTCTTCGGCGACCGTCACCGCGCTCGTGTATCCCGGCACCATCGGCGGCACCAGGGACGGGCTCGGCACCTCGTCGCTCTGCATGACGCGCGCGGTTAGCAGTTCCCGGTCTATGGCGATCCCGAGCGCCTCGCGCACCCGCGGGTTGTCGAAAGGCGGTTTCGTCACGTTGAAGACGAGATACATGATCGAGACGAGGGGCGTCAGCCGAAGGTGGTCTGCGAGATGCTCCCGCACCCAGTCGATCTCTCCGGAAGGGAAGTCCCCGATGGCGTCGATCTCGCCGGCGCGGTAACGGTTGAAGGCGGCATAGGAGTCGGCGGTGGGCAGGTAGCGCACGCCAGAGAGCGTCACGGAGTCGGCGTCGTGGAAATGCGGATTGGGGCGCAGGTCGATGTGGGCGTGCGGCTGCCAGTCATCGAGCACGAACGCGCCGTTCGAGACCATCCTGCCCGGCTTCACCCAGTCGTCGCCGAGGCGTTCGATGGCGTGGGCGGGCACCGGGTACCCGGTCGGGTAGATGAGCCGCTCGGCGAAGAAGGGAAACGGCCGTTCGAGTTCGACGACCAAACTCCGCTCCGACGGAGCCCGGACGCCGACGGCCTCGACGGGCTGTTCGCCGGCGTTGACGGCCGCCGCGTTCGCGACCGGATACATGAAGTGCGCGAGGCTCGCTGCCGTGCGCGGGTCGAGCAGGCGCCGGAAGGCGTAGACGAAGTCCCGTGCCGTGACCGGCTGTCCGTCGGACCACCTCCCACGCTCCCGCAGTTCGAACGTCCAGGTGCGCCCGTCGTCGGAGACGGACCAGCGCTCGGCCGCGCCGGGAACGATGTTGCCGTGCGCGTCGAAGGTGGTCAGCCCGAGGAACAGGTCGTTGAGGATCGTCTCCTCGAGGCGGAGGTTGTAGCGGTGCGGGTCGAGGGTCTCGGGTTCGCCGCCGTTGCCGATGCGCAGCACCTTTGCGTCGACGGCGCCCGCGAAGAGGACCGGCGCCGACAGCAGTAGCGGGAGGTAGCGCAAGGTCCTACACGTCGTACGCGCGGACGTTACTCGGCCACGATGATGCCGCACGCGGCCCGCGCGCCGCCGGCGCAACCCGCCACGACCCCTTCGGGGCAATAGGTGTCGGCGCCCACGTGGATGATGAGGGCGCTGCCGTCCTCGTCCAGGATCGAGAGCGGTCCCGGCGAGACCGTCACCCGGGAGGTCGTGGTCGACATGGCGCCGGTGCCTGCGGCATCGACCACCAGGTTGACGAGGTCCCCGGAATGGAAGGGATGGTTGCCATCCGGGTTGGTGTTGCTGTTCGGGCCCGGGTCGAAATGTCCCTGCGCCGCGCCGCAGGGGTCGCAGGCGGCCGTTTCGTGGATGTGGACGGCGTGCGGCCCTTCGGCCATCGCCGATCCTTCGACCCGCACCTCGACGTCGACGAGCTTGATCCCCTCGCCGGAAGGACGCTCCTGGAACGTCGCCGTGCCGATGGTCGCGCCGCCTTCACAGGCATGGAGGGTCGCGCTGGCGCTTGGCTGGGCGGCGGCGCCGACGCCCGCCAGCGTCGCCGCGGCCAGCAGGCATGCGACGGCGCAACTCGAGGTCTGTGTGCGGACTGGTACTTGGCGCGGGACGGTCACGGCTCAGGTCTCCTCCCTTGGTGTCGCTCCGGATCGTATCACCCCCGGCGGCCCGGTCTCACCACCGACGCCTGGAGTTGACAGGCTCGAAGAAAATGAGACAACATAGTCTCATATGGGACAAACGACGGCGGGAGCGAAGCGACTGGCGACGATTGGTCCATACGAGAGGGGTGTGGCTGGGCCGGAGGCGAGCCGGTGTCGAGCGGCAGCGAGGGACCGGACCGGCTATGGGGCGCTCATATGAGTATCCATGTTGTCAAGCGTCGGGTTTTCGGCATTGGAGCCGGCCCTCGCCGGAGGGGTGTTTGTCGGGCTGTTGTGGGTTCC
>JAPPHP010000279.1 GCA_028821035.1 Gammaproteobacteria bacterium
AAGTACAAGAGGCTTCCTAGGAACGAACGCATGACCATGGAACTCAACGCGCTGCACCCGGCGCCCGGCGCGAAGAAACGCCGCAAGCGCGTCGGCCGCGGCGTCGGCTCCGGCGTCGGCAAAACGTGCGGGCGCGGGCAGAAGGGACAGAAGTCGCGCTCCGGCGCCAAGGTGCCTCCCTGGTTCGAGGGCGGGCAGTTGCCGCTGCAGATGCGGGTGCCGAAGTTCGGCTTCCGTTCGCGCATCGGCCTCTCGACCGTGGAGGTGCGCCTCGGCGAGCTGGCCAAGGTCGAAGGTGACGTGGCGGACCTCGCGGCGCTCAAGGCCGCCAACATCGTCCCGCGCAACACGAAACGCGCGCGCGTCATGCTCTCCGGCCAGATCGACCGGGCGCTGACGGTGCGCGGACTCAAGCTCACTCCCGCCGCCGCCGCGGCCGTCGAGGCTGCCGGGGGCCGCGTAGAGGCTGCTGCGGAAACGGCAGCGAGAGTGACCGCGGAAGCAGAAGACGCGAAACCGGAAAACGCTGAAGCAGAAAACGCGGACGCAGAAAGCACGGACGCAGAAGCGGAAGCCAAGGGCGACTAGCGATGGTCACGACACGACAGGGTCTGACGGGGGCGCGACCGGGTCTGGCGGGTACCCAGGCGGGCCTGTCCGAACTCCGGGGCCGGCTGCTGTTCGTCCTGTTCGCGCTGCTCGTGTATCGCATCGGGACGCACATCCCGGTGCCGGGCATCAACCCGGACGCCCTGCGCAACCTGTTCGAGCAGAACCAGGGCGGCATCCTCGAACTCGTCAACATGTTCGGCGGCGGGGCGCTCGAGCGCATGAGCATCCTGGCGCTCGGCGTGATGCCCTACATCACGTCGAGCATCGTGATGAACCTCCTGACCATGATGTACCCGACGCTGCAGCAGTTGCGCAAGGAGGGCGAGGCCGGGCGGCGAAAGATCACGCGCTACACGCGCTACGGCACGCTCATCGTGGCCCTCATCCAGGGCGCGGCGCTGACCGGCACGCTGATGGCCCAGGGGCTCGCCTTCAACCCCGGCGTGGCCTTCTACGTCATCGCGCTCATCACCCTCGTGAGCGGTGCGCTCTTCCTGATGTGGCTCGGCGAGCAGATCACCGAGCGCGGCGTCGGCAACGGCATCTCCCTGCTGATCTTCGCCGGCATCGTCTCCGGCTTCCCCGCCGCGGTGGGGCAGTCCTTCGAGGCGGCGCGCCAGGGGGACATCAACATCATCGCGCTGCTCGCGATCGGCGTGTTCGCCATCGTGATCGTCGGCTTCGTCGTGTTCATAGAACGGGGCGAGCGGCGCATCACGGTGAACTACGCCAAGCGTCAGCAGGGCCGCCGCGTGTACCAGGCCCAGTCGAGCGCGCTGCCGCTCAAGGTCAACATGGCCGGCGTGATCCCCGCCATCTTCGCGTCGAGCCTGCTGCTCGCACCGGCGTCGATGGCCACCTGGTTCGGCCAGTCGCCGAGCATGTCGTGGCTGCAGGAAGTGGCCCTCGTGCTGTCGCCCGGACAGCCCCTCTACATCATGCTGTTCGCGGCGGGAATCATCTTCTTCAGTTTCTTCTACACGGCCATCGTCTTCGATCCGAAGGACATGGCCGACAACCTGAAGCGCCAGGGCGCCTACGTTCCCGGCATCCGGCCCGGGGCGCAGACGGCGCGGCACATCGACGACGTGATCACGCGGCTGACCCTGTTCGGCGGCCTGTACGTGACCCTGGTGTGCCTGCTGCCGGAGTTCATGGTCGTGGCGTTCGACATCACGTTCCAGCTCGGCGGCACGGCGCTCCTGATCGTCGTGGTGGTGGCCATGGACTTCATGACCCAGGTGCAGGCGCACCTGATGTCCAGCCAGTACGCCAAGCTCATGGAGAAGTCGAACCTGCAGAACTACGGGCGGCGCCGGTAGCCGCCGGCCTAGCCGGGCCCAGAAGGGAGACAGCCGGGAGACAGAACATGAAGGTGCGAGCTTCGGTCAAGAAAATGTGCCGCAACTGCAAGATCGTGAAGCGGCACGGGGTGGTCCGGGTCGTGTGCACGGCGCAGCCCCGGCACAAGCAGCGCCAGGGCTAGCGCGGAGACTCTATCGATGGCACGGATAGCGGGGATCAACGTCCCGGACAACAAGCACGCGAGCATCTCGCTCACGTACATCTACGGTATCGGGCGTTCGCGCGCCCTCGAAGTGTGCGCGGAAGCCGGCGTCGATCCCGCGCGCAACATCGGCGAGCTGTCCGAGACGGACCTCGATGCGATCCGCAACGTGGTCACAAGGCTCCCCGTGGAGGGCGACCTCCGGCGCGAACTGTCGATGAACGTGAAGCGGCTGATGGACCTCGGCACCTATCGGGGCATCCGCCATCGCCGCGGCCTCCCCGTGCGGGGACAACGCACACGCACCAACGCGCGTACGCGCAAGGGCCCGCCGCGGCCCATCAAGCGGTAGGCGGCAGCGGGCCGCGGGCCGAAACGGAACAGACGGAAGAACGATCCCATGGCAGAGCCGAGTCGCAGGAAGGGCAAACGCGTCGTGGCCGACGGCGTCGCGCACGTACACGCGTCCTTCAACAACACGATCATCACCATCGCGGACCGCCAGGGCAACGTGCTCGGCTGGGCCACGGCCGGGGGTTCCGGCTTCCGCGGCTCCCGCAAGAGCACGCCCTTCGCGGCGCAGATCGCGGCGGAGCGCGTGGCGACGGACATGGTGGACAACCACGGCATGAAGAGCGTGGACGTATTCGTGAAGGGACCCGGCCCGGGCCGGGAGTCGTCCGTGCGAGCCATGAACGCGGCGGGTCTCAAGATCAACAGCATCGCCGACGTGACCCCGATACCGCACAACGGCTGCCGGCCGCCCAAGCGGCGCCGGGTCTGACCAGGACAGGGACGAGGACAGGAAGAGGAAAGACGATGGCGCGCTACACGGGACCGAGGCTCAAGCTCGCCCGCCGGGAGGGGACGGACCTGTTCCTGACGAGCGGCGTCACGTCCATCGACGCCAAGTGCAAGCTCGACACGCCACCGGGGCAGCACGGCACCCGGCGGACGCGGCTGTCGGACTATGCCGTACAGTTGCGCGAGAAACAGAAGGTGCGGCGTCTGTACGGCGTGCTCGAGAAGCAGTTCCGGAACTATTACCGGAAGGCGGACGGGCAGCGCGGTGCGACCGGCGAGAACCTCCTGCGCCTGCTCGAGTGCCGGCTGGACAACGTGGTCTACCGGATGGGTTTCGGGGCCACCCGGGCCGAGTCGCGGCAACTCGTGTCGCACAAGGCGGTCCAGGTGAACGGCCAGACCGTCAACATCCCCTCCTACCAGGTGCAGCAGGACGACGTGGTGGCGGTGCGCGAGAAGGCGAAGGGACAGCTGCGCATCAAGTCGGCCCTCGACGTCGCCGCGCAGCGCGGCATCGTGGAGTGGGTGGAGGTCGACCCGGACAAGCTCGAGGGCGTCTTCAAGCGCCCTCCGGACCGGGCCGAACTGTCCCAGGAGATCAACGAGAACCTGATCGTCGAGCTCTACTCGAAGTAGCGAGAAAGCAGCGAGAACGCAGCGAGAAAGCAGCAAGACAGCAGCGAGACAGCAGCGAGACAGCAGCGAGAGTAGCGCGCGATGTCTCACACGGATTGCACGGAGCGACTCAGGGCGAGTCCGACGAGCGGAGGATGACGCACACATGACACAGTCGGTGAACGAACTGCTCACGCCGAGACAGATCCGCGTACAGGAACTCGGCCCCACGCGGGCGCGGGTGACGCTGGAACCGCTCGAGCGGGGCTTCGGCCATACCCTCGGGAACACCCTGCGGCGGAT
>JAPPHP010000169.1 GCA_028821035.1 Gammaproteobacteria bacterium
GGGCACGACCGCATACCCCCGAAGACCCCGTCCGGCCGCCGCGGGCCCGGCAGGGGTGTTCCGTCGCCGCAATAACGGAGACTCGAATGGCCTACACGTTCACCGAGAAGAAGCGTATCCGCAAGGACTTCGGCCGGCTGCCGGAGACCATGGAACTGCCGCACCTCCTCTCCATCCAGCTCGACTCCTACAGCCGCTTCCTGCAGCTCGACGTCAAGGCGCGCAAGCGGCGCGACGCGGGCCTGCACGCGGCGTTCCGGTCCGTGTTCCCGATCGTGAGCTACTCCGGCAACGCGGCGCTCGAGTACGTGGACTACCGGCTCGGCGAGGCGCCCTTCGACGTCAAGGAGAGCGTCTCCCGCGGGATGACCTACGCGGCGCCGCTGCGGGTCAGGGTCCGGCTCATCATTTACGACCGCGAGTCGTCGAGCAAGGCAGTCAAGGACGTGAAGGAGCAGGAGGTCTACATGGGCGAGATCCCGCTCATGACGGACAACGGCACCTTCGTCATCAACGGCACCGAGCGGGTCGTGGTGTCGCAGCTGCACCGCTCGCCGGGCGTGTTCTTCGACCACGACAAGGGGAAGACGCACTCGTCCGGGAAGCTCCTGTACTCGGCCCGGGTCATTCCCTACCGGGGCTCCTGGCTCGACTTCGAGTTCGATCCCAAGGACCTCGTGTACGTGCGCATCGACCGCCGGCGCAAGCTGCCCGCGACCGTCATGCTGCGGGCGCTCGGCTACTCGTCCGAGGAGATACTCGACCTCTTCTTCGACAAGAACGTCTTTCACGTCAAGAAGGACGGCCTGTCGATGGACCTGGTGCCGGAACGCATGCGCGGCGAGTCGGCCACCTTCGATGTCGTCGACCGCAACCGCAACGTCATCGTCGAGGCGGGCCGCCGCATCACCGCCCGTCACGTGCGCATGCTGGAGCGGTCGCGCCTGAAGCGTCTCGACGTGCCGCGCGACTACGTCCTCGGGCGGGTGCTCGCCCGCGACATGGTCGACCCGGGGACCGGCGAGATCATCGTCTCCTGCAACTCGACGATCACCGACGAGATGCTCGACCAGCTGCTCGAAGCGGGCGTCAAGTCGATCGAGACGATCTACACCAACGACCTCGACTGCGGCCCCTACCTCTCGGAGACGCTGGGCAGCGACATCACGCGCACCCGCCTCGAGGCGCTCGTCGAGATCTACCGGATGATGCGCCCCGGCGAGCCGCCGACCAAGGAGGCGGCCGAGAACCTCTTCAACAACCTGTTCTTCTCGGCGGAGCGCTACGACCTCTCCACCGTCGGCCGCATGAAGTTCAACCGGCGCCTCGGCCGGGACAAGATCGAAGGCGGGGGCATCCTCTCCGACGACGACATCATCGACGTACTGCGCACGCTCATCGACATCCGCAACGGCAAGGGCTCCGTCGACGACATCGACCACCTCGGCAACCGGCGCGTCCGCTCCGTCGGGGAAATGGCGGAGAACGCGTTCCGGGTGGGCCTGATCCGCGTCGAGCGGGCCGTGAAGGAGCGGCTCTCGCTGGCGGAGTCGGAAGGGCTGATGCCGCAGGACATGATCAACGCGAAACCGGTGGCGGCGGCGATCAAGGAGTTCTTCGGCTCGAGCCAGCTCTCGCAGTTCATGGACCAGCACAACCCGCTGTCCGAGGTCACCAACAAGCGCACGGTGTCGGCGCTCGGACCGGGCGGACTCACCCGCGAGCGGGCGGGGTTCGAGGTGCGCGACGTGCATCCGACCCACTACGGGCGGGTGTGTCCCGTGGAGACGCCGGAAGGCCCGAACATCGGTCTCATCAACCGCTTGGCGACGTACGCGCGCACCAACGACTACGGCTTCCTGGAGACCCCGTATCGCCGGGTCGAGGACGGCCAGGTCACCGACCAGATCGAGTACCTCTCGGCGATCGACGAAGCGGAGTACGTGATCGCCCAGGCGAACTCGCGCCTCGGTCCGGACGGCCGCCTCGAGGGGGACCTCGTGGACGTGCGGCACCACAACGAGTTCACCAAGACCTCCTCGGCCAACGTGGCGTACATGGACGTGTCCCCGAAGCAGGTGGTCTCCGTGTCGGCCGCGCTCATCCCCTTCCTCGAGCACGACGACGCGAACCGGGCGCTGATGGGGTCGAACATGCAGCGCCAGGCCGTGCCGACGCTGCGCGCCGAGAAGCCCCTCGTGGGTACCGGCATGGAAGTGCACGTGGCGCGCGACTCCGGGGTCTGCGTGATCGCGGAGCGGGGCGGCGTCATCGACAGCGTCGACGCGGGCCGCATCATCGTGCGGGTCGCCGACGACGAGACCGAGGTCGGCGAAGCGGGCGTGGACATCTACAACCTGACCAAGTTCACCCGCTCCAACCAGAACACGTGCATCAACCAGACGCCGCTGGTCAAGAAGGGCGACGTGATCGCGCAGGGCGACATCCTCGCGGACGGTCCCTCGATCGACGTGGGCGAACTGGCGCTCGGGCAGAACATGCGCATCGCGTTCATGCCGTGGAACGGCTACAACTTCGAGGACTCGGTGCTCATCTCCGAACGGGTAGTGGCGGAAGACCGTTTCACGAGCATCCACATCCAGGAACTGACCTGCATCGCCCGTGACACCAAGCTCGGGCCGGAGGAGATCACCTGCGACATCCCGAACGTCGGCGAGTCGGCCCTCGGCAAGCTCGACGAGTCGGGCATCGTCTACATCGGCGCGGAGGTCGTCACCGGCGACATCCTCGTCGGCAAGGTGACGCCGAAGGGCGAGACGCAACTCACGCCGGAAGAGAAGCTGCTGCGGGCGATCTTCGGCGAGAAGGCGTCCGACGTGAAGGACACGTCGCTGCGCGTGCCGACGGGGGTCAAGGGCACCATCATCGACGTGCGCGTCTTCACGCGCGACGGCGTGGAGAAGGACCAGCGCGCCAAGGACCTCGAGGAGGCGGAACTGGCGCGCATCCGCAAGGACCTCGACGACGAGTACCGCATCGTCGAGGCCGCCATGTTCGAGCGTCTCGCCAACGCGCTGACGGGCAAGCCGGCGGCGCGGGCGCCGGGCAAGGCGGAAGGCGGCGTCCTCGAGCCTGCGTACCTCGCCAAGCTGCCGAGGGACGACTGGTTCGCCATCCGCATGGCGGACGAGTCGCTGAACGACCAGCTCGACAAGGCGGA
This sequence comes from Gammaproteobacteria bacterium, assembly GCA_028821035.1. GTDB lineage: Bacteria > Pseudomonadota > Gammaproteobacteria > Pseudomonadales > Azotimanducaceae > VXNE01. The sequence goes on from JAPPHP010000169.1 coordinate 3,182, forward strand.
GGCGCGGCTGCGCAAGAGCAAGGAAGAGCTCGAGGCCAAGTTCGAGGACAAGCACGCCAAGCTCCGGGCCGGCGACGAGATGGCGCCGGGCGTGCTCAAGATCGTCAAGGTCTACCTGGCGATCAAGCGCCGCATCCAGCCGGGCGACAAGATGGCGGGGCGGCACGGCAACAAGGGTGTCATCTCGGTGATCATGCCCGTGGAGGACATGCCGTTCGACGACCACGGGCAGCCCGTGGACATCGTGCTGAACCCGCTCGGCGTGCCGTCGCGGATGAACGTCGGCCAGGTGCTCGAGACGCACCTCGGATGGGCGGCGAAGGGCATCGGCGAGAAGATCGGGGAGCTCCTGGCCGAACAGGCGAAACGCGAGGAGGTTCGGTCCTACCTGGACGGGATCTACAACGGCCTCGACGGCAGGAAGGTGGAGTTCGCCGAACTCGACGACGACGAGGTCACGGAACTCGCCGGCAACCTCACCGACGGCCTGCCCATCGCGACACCCGTCTTCGACGGCGCGAAGGAAGAGGACATCAAGCGCCTGCTCAAGCTCGCGGGGCTGCCGGAAAGCGGCCAGAGCGTGCTCTACGACGGCCGCACCGGCGAACGCTTCGCCCGGCCCGTGACCGTCGGCTACATGTACATGATGAAGC
>JAPPHP010000437.1 GCA_028821035.1 Gammaproteobacteria bacterium
CGCGCCTGCTTTGGGAGCAGGAAGTCGGGAGTTCGAATCTCCCTACCCCGACCAGTTTTCTTTAGGTGGTAGTGGTATAGCGCGTCTGTCTGAAGTGTGAACTGAAGTAGCTTCGAAGTGTGCGGACGCGCCAGGGCTGCGCCCGTAGCTCAACTGGATAGAGCATCGGCCTTCTAAGCCGGCGGTTGCAGGTTCGAGTCCTGCCGGGCGTGCCATCCTCGTCGGGGCGAGCCCCGGGCGCACCCGCTCAGTTACAATATGTGTCGATGGTGGGCGTAGCTCAGCGGGTAGAGCTCTGGATTGTGGATCCAGTGGTCGTGGGTTCGAACCCCATCGTCCACCCCAATTCCGGTTCGCTGCGCCCGGATCGTGCGTGGCGGTCCGGTCGACCCGAACCGTCCGGCCTTTGAGTCCAATGCAAGTATCTGTCGAGAACACGGGCGGCCTGGAACGCAGGATGCACGTCCGGCTGGACCCCGAACCGTTCGAGGAAGCGTTCGGGCGGCGGCTGCGCGAGACCGCCCGTACGGTTCGCCTGAACGGGTTTCGGCCGGGCAAGATCCCGCTCAAGGAGGTGCGGCGCCGCTTCGGCACGAGCATCCGTGCGGAGGTCGCCGTCCAGTTGATGCAGTCGAGCTTCCAGGACGCGCTGCACCAGGAAGACCTGTCTCCCGCGGGTACGCCGACGTTGGACCCGGGAGACCTCGAGGCCACCGACGGGTTCCAGTTCACCGCCACTTTCGAGATCTTGCCCGAGATCGAGCTCGGTGACCTGTCCCGCGTGCAGGTGAAGCGGCCGGAAGCCGACGTCACCGACGCCGACGTCGACGCGATGATCGACCGCCTGCGCAAGGGCCGCACCACCTGGAACGCGGTGGAGCGTCCCGCCCGCGCGGGGGACCGCGTCACCGCGGACCTGGCGCAGTCCGGCGACGGGGACTTCCGCCACGAGGGCATGTCGTTCCTGGCCGGGGAGGAGTTCTTCTTCCCCAACGTCGCGGACGCCGCCGTGGGAATGGCTTCGGGCGATACGAAGCGCATCACATCGACGTTTCCCGAGGCCATGGCGGACGAGGACCTGCGCGGCAGGGAGGCGGAGTTCGACCTGACCGTCCGCGAGATCGCGGAAGGGCGGGCGCCGGACCTCGACGAAGCGTTCTTCGCCTCGTTCGGCGTGGCGGCCGACAGCGAAGGCGGCGAAGCCAGCGAAGGGAAAGACGGCCACGGCAGTGAAGACGCCTTTCGCACGGCGGTCCGCAAGGACATGGAGGGGCGCCTCACCGCGACCATCAAGGGACAGTTGGCGAGCCAGGTCATGGGGCAGATGGTCGACCTGCATGCGTTCGAGATACCGATGTGCATGGTCGCGGAGCGCCTCGAGCAGATCCGCGCGGAACTCCCCCAACTCTTCGGCGCCGACGGCGAGACCCCCGAACCGCCCGAGGCGGCGCTCACGATCGCCCGGCGGGAGGCGGAGAAATCCATTCGCGAGATGCTGCTCACCCGCGCCGTCATCGAACGTGAGGGACTGACCGTGGACGCGGGCAGGGTGCGCGGGCGCATCGAGGAACTGGCGTCGAGCTACGAGAATCCGGAACAGGTGGTCAACTGGTACTATTCCCAGGACAACCTGCTGCAGCGCGTCGAGTCCGACGTGCTCCGGGAACAGGTCGTGGACTACGTCCTGTCGGTGGCGGACGTCGCGGCCGTTCCGAGTTCGCACGACGACGTGATGGCGGGGCCGGCGCCTGACCCGACCGAAGACGAGGACACCTGACCGTGGAAGACCGAACCCCCCCACCCGTCCGCAACCTGGGCCTGGTGCCCATGGTCGTGGAGCAGAGCGCCCGCGGCGAGCGGGCCTACGACATCTACTCGCGGCTCCTGCGGGAGCGCATCGTCTTCCTGGTCGGACCGGTGGACGACAACGTGGCCAACCTGGTCGTCGCGCAGTTGCTGTTCGCCGAATCCGAGAACCCGGACAAGGACGTGCACCTCTACATCAACTCGCCCGGCGGCTCGGTGACCGCCGGGCTCGCCATCTACGACACGATGCAGTTCGTGCGCTGCGACGTGTCGACCATGTGCATCGGGCAGGCCGCCAGCATGGGCGCGTTCCTGCTGGCCGCCGGGACGCGTGGCAAGCGCATGGCGCTGCCCAACTCGCGCGTCATGCTGCACCAGCCGGCGGGCGGGTCGCGCGGCGTCGCCGCGGACATCGAGATCCAGGCGCGCGAGATCGTCGCCGTGCGTGAGCGGCTGAACGAGATCCTGGCGCGCCACACCGGCCAGGACGTGGAGCGCATCTCCCAGGACACGGACCGGGACTACTGGATGAGCCCGGACGACGCGGTCGAGTACGGACTGATCGACTCGGTACAGCACCCGCGCGCCGAACTCACGGCGGTTTCTTCGTAGTGTCCCGCGGGATGGCGAAACGGCCCCGGCTTGCAAAATCCCGCTGTTGCAAGCAAGGTTGAAGGGCGGCGCAGGGCGGAAGGGCTCTGAGCGGCGAGAGGAGGAGCGAAGGAGAGTATGGCGGATCGTAACTCCGGCAGGGGCGGGGACTCCGGTAAGCTCGTCTACTGCTCGTTCTGCGGCAAGAGCCAGCACGAGGTCCGCAAGGTCATCGCCGGGCCGTCCGTCTTCATCTGCGATGAGTGCGTCGAACTCTGCACCGACATCATCCGGGAGGAAGTGCAGGAAGGCAGCGACGGCAAGGACGCCGACCGCCTGCCTGTCCCGGTCGAGATCAAGGCCATCCTGGACGAGTACGTCATCGGCCAGGAGCACGCGAAGAAAGTCCTCTCGGTCGCCGTCTACAACCACTACAAGCGACTGAACTACAACGGCAACGGCGCCGCCTCGGCGTCGGCGAGCGGCGGCCCGGCCGCCGCCAAGGCGAAGGCCAAGCCGCGCGAGAAGCGCGACGAGGTCGAGCTGTCGAAGTCGAACATCCTGCTGATCGGCCCGACCGGCTGCGGCAAGACGCTGCTCGCCGAGACCTTGGCGAGGCTCCTCGACGTGCCGTTCACGATCGCCGACGCGACCACCCTCACCGAGGCCGGATACGTCGGGGAGGATGTCGAGAACATCATCCAGAAGCTCCTGCAGAAGTGCGACTACGATGTCGAGAAGGCCCAGGTCGGCATCGTCTACATCGACGAGATCGACAAGATCTCCCGCAAGTCGGACAACCCCTCCATCACCCGTGACGTCTCCGGCGAAGGCGTGCAGCAGGCACTGCTGAAGCTCATCGAGGGGACGGTCGCCTCCGTGCCGCCGCAGGGCGGACGCAAGCATCCCCAGCAGGAGTTCCTGCAGGTGGACACGGGCAACATCCTGTTCATCTGCGGCGGCGCCTTCTCGGGGCTCGACAAGGTGATCGTGGACCGCTCCGCCCGCAGCGGCATCGGCTTCGGGGCGGAGGTCCGGGGCGAGCAGGAAGGCAAGAACATCGGCGACACGCTGCGCCAGGTGGAGCCCGAGGACCTCATCAAGTACGGGCTCATTCCCGAGTTCGTGGGCCGCCTGCCGGTCGTCGCCACGCTCGACGAACTCGACAGCGACGCGCTGGTGCAGATCCTCACGGACCCGAAGAACTCGCTCACCAAGCAGTACGCCAAGCTGTTCGACATGGAAGGCGTGGAGGTGGACTTCCGCGAGGACGCCCTCACGGCGGTGGCCGTGAAGGCCATGGAACGCAAGACCGGCGCCCGCGGGTTGCGCTCCATCCTGGAGTCGGTGCTGCTGGACACGATGTATC
>JAPPHP010000166.1 GCA_028821035.1 Gammaproteobacteria bacterium
AGTCGTCGGCTGCAGCGTCTACACGGTGGACGGGCGCACGCTGGCCTTCGCCGGCAGCGAATCGAACATGCCGGGCACGCGCCACTACACGGCGCCCATGGCGGTCGATGACACCCTTGCGGGCTATGCCCGGGTGGTGCTCGACCGCGACCGTTTCGTGACGGGCCCGGCCGAGTTGCTGGGCGCCTCCTGGCCCGTCCTGCCGGCCGCCTTCCTGCTCGCCGGCGCCGTCGTGCTGCTGCGCCACCGCGCTACGCGGGGCGAGCCGGCCCCCGGGGAAGCTCCCGAAGCGGCACAGGCGAGATTCGTGCTCGTGGCGAACCTGTTCAACCACGGCAGCCTGCGCGACATGCGCAAGAAGACCGTGCTCGCCCAGGCGCTGGACCACGCCCTCCGGATCGCCGACGCGCATGGAGGACGCGCCCGGCCCCTGCCGGGTGCCCGCGTCCTGATCGGGTTCGAGGACCGCCCCGAGGCTGACCGGGCGTTCGAGGTGATCGCCGCCGCGGTCGCTTTCGGACAGACCCTGCAGACGCCGCCTTCCGGCGGTTACGCCGCGCCGCCGCCGAGCTTCCGTTTCGGATTGCACCTCGGCGAAGACGCCGAAGGCGCCGGCGCGGCGGAGTCCGCCCATGTCTCGGACGCGGTGTTGCTGTCCGCCCTGGCGCCCGACGGCCGGCTCGCCATCAGCCAGGACGTCTTCGAACGCATCGAACGCCCCGAGCGGCTGGAGATCGACGAGGCGTCCGACCTGTCGCAGGCGGCGTTGACCGGGACGACTCTCGGGCGCTGCCGCATCGTCAACGCGCTGGCGGCCCCGCCACCGACGGAGGCGAACGCTACTTTCCGCCTGACGTGACGGACGGCTCGGGACGGCCCTCGACCTCGAGAGACTCGACGCGCTGAAACCCCCTCGGGAGCTTGCGGCCCCGCCGCCCCCGCTCTCCGAGATAGGCGGCGAGATCGCGGAACCGCAGCCGCAGGTGCCGCGCACCCGCCCGCACGATCAAGTGGTCCGTCTCCATGATCGCCACCGCTCCGACCATGCGTTCCTCGCCAGCCCGGTAGACGCGCGCGGGGATGTCGATGAGCTTGTTGCCCTTGCCGCGGGACAGCACCGGAACGTCCGTCGCCGGGAACACCAGCAGCCGGCCCTGGTTCGTTGCGGCCGCGATCCGGCTCCGGCCGGAGGCCACCGAGGGAGCGAGGGCCGTGCCGGACTCCGGGACGTTGAGCGCTGCCTTGCCGGCGCGGTTCTTGGTCGCCATGTCCTCGACACGCGCGACGAAGCCGTACCCCGCATCGGACGCCAGCAGTACCGTCATGTCCGCCGTGCCCAGGAAAGGCGCCACGAACCGCGCGCCCTCCGGCGGATTCAGGCGGCCCGTGAGGGGCTCGCCCTGGCCGCGCGAGGAAGGCAGCTCGTGGGCCGCGACCGAGTAGACCCGGCCCGTGGAATCGAAGAAGAGGAGCGTGTCGCTCGTCCGCCCCCGTGCCGCGGCCCCGAACGCATCGCCCGACCGGTAGGACAGCGTCTCCGGGTCGAGGCCGTGCCCCTTGGCCGACCGTACCCAGCCCTTCTCCGACAGGATGACCGTCACGGGCTCGTTGGAGATCAGGTCCTCCGCCGTGAATGCGCGCGCCGGCGCGGCGCCGACCAGCTCGGAGCGGCGGTCGTCACCGTACGCTTCCGCGTCCTCCGTGAGTTCGCGCTTGATGAGCGTCTTCATGCGCGCCCGCGAGCCGAGCGTGCGGGTCAGGTCCTCGCGCTCCGCGCCGAGCGACGCCCGTTCCTCCTGCAGGCGGCTCTCCTCGAGCCGGGCGAGCTGGCGCAGCCGGAGGTCCAGGATCGCGGTCGCCTGCGCCGAGGTGAGTCCGAAACGCTCCATCAGCCGGGCCCGCGGTTCGTCCTCCTCCCGGATGATGCGGATCACCTCGTCCAGGTTGCGGTAGGCGACGAGGAGACCGTCCAGGAGGTGCAGCCGGTCGTCGATGCGTTCGAGTCGGAACGTCAGCCGCCGCCGGACGGTCTCGCGGCGGAACTCCAGCCACTCCGAGAGCATCGGAACGAGGCCCAGGACCTTGGGTTTCTGGTCCAGGCCGATCACGTTGAAGTTGACCCGGTAGCTGCGCTCGAGGTCCGTGGAGGCGAAGAGGTGGCTCATCAGCCGTTCCACGTCCACCCGGTTCGAACGCGGCACCAGCACGAGCCGCGTGGGCGTCTCGTGGTCCGACTCGTCCCGCAGGTCGACGAGCATGGGCAGCTTCCTGGCCTGCATCTGCTCGGCGATCTGTTCGAGCACCCGCGCCGGCGAGACCTGGTAGGGCAGGGCCGTGATGACGATCTCCCCGTTCTCGACGACATGGCGCGCCCGCGCGCGCACCGAGCCGCGGCCGGTCTCGTAGACCTCGAGGAGTTCCTCCCGGGGCGTGACGACAATCGCCTCGGTCGGAAAGTCGGGACCCCGCACGTGGTCCATGAGGTCGCGCGCACTGGCCCGCCGTTCGTCGAGCAGCCGGATGCACGCGCTCGCCACCTCGCGCAGGTTGTGCGGGAGGACGTCGGTGGCCATGCCGACCGCGATGCCGGTGCTGCCGTTCAGCAGGACCAGCGGCACGCGCGCCGGCAGCAGCTCCGGCTCCTCGATGGTGCCGTCGAAGTTCGGCGCGAAGTCCACCGTGCCCTGGTCGACCTCGGACAGCAACAACTCCGCGAACCGCGACAGCCGCGACTCCGTGTAACGCATGGCGGCGAAGGACTTCGGGTCGTCGGGCGCGCCCCAGTTGCCCTGTCCCTCGATGAGCGGATAACGGAACGAGAACGGCTGGGCCATCAGGACCATCGCCTCGTAGCAGGCGCTGTCCCCGTGGGGATGGAACTTGCCCAGCACGTCGCCGACCGTACGCGCGGACTTGGCGAACTTCGCCGCCGCCGACAGTCCGAGCTCCGACATCGCGTAAACGATGCGCCGCTGCACGGGCTTCAGGCCGTCGCCGATGTGGGGCAGCGCGCGGTCGTTGATGACGTACATCGAGTAGTCGAGGTACGCCTTCTCCGTGTACTCCCACAGGGGCATGACCTCGGCGCCGTTGCCCGGCGCGCCGCCGTCCGGCGGCCCGGTCGTGCCGGCCGCGCTCACGCGAGCACCGCCTGGTCGCCCTTGCTCTCGAGCCAGCCGCGGCGGTCGGCCGCGCGTTTCCTCGCCAGCATCATGTCCATGACCTCCAGGGTCTTGTCCGCAGCGCCCATGGCGAGACGCACGAGGCGCCGGGTGTCGGGCGCCATGGTCGTCTCGCGCAACTGGACGGGATTCATCTCGCCGAGGCCCTTGAAGCGCTGCACTACCGGCTTGCCGCGTTTCTTCTCCGCGGCGATGCGGTCCAGCACGCCTTCCTTCTCCGCCTCGTCGAGGGCGTAGAACACTTCCTTGCCGACGTCGACCCGGTAGAGGGGCGGCATCGCGACGTACACGTGGCCTTCCTCCACCAGTGCCGGGAAATGCCGGAGGAAGAGCGCGCAGAGGAGCGTCGCGATGTGGGCCCCGTCGGAGTCGGCGTCCGCGAGGATGCAGACCTTCCCGTAGCGCAGGCCCGAGAGGTCGCGCGAACCGGGCTCCACGCCGATGGCGAGCGAGATGTCATGCACTTCCCGGGACGCGAGCACCTCCCCGGCATCCACTTCCCACGTGTTCAGGATCTTGCCCCGCAGCGGCATCACCGCCTGGAACTCCCGGTCGCGGGCCTGCTTGGCCGAGCCGCCG
>JAPPHP010000086.1 GCA_028821035.1 Gammaproteobacteria bacterium
CCGGACGGCGGCGGTTCCCCGGACCCCTCGAGGACGCAGACGAACTCGCCCCGCAAGGGGCCGATGCGCGTCAGCGCCGCGGCGACGCGCCCGTGCACGATCGTCTCGAAGGCCTTGGTCATCTCCCGGCAGACCGTGATCTGACGTTCCCCCGCGCCGAGGTCCTCGAGCTCCGCCAGCGTTCCCGCGAGACGGTGCGGAGCCTCGAAGAACACGGTCGTCTCGCGTCGCCGCAGGAGCTTCGTCAGGGCTTGCCGGCGTGGCCCCTTCCTGGCCGGCAGGAAACCCTCGAACGTACAGGGCGCCGCCGGCAGGGGTGACGCGGACAGCGCGGCGGTGAGCGCGCTCGGGCCGGGGATGGGGCTGACGGCGATCCGCGCATCGTGCGCGGCCCGCACGAGCTCGAACCCCGGGTCGGACAGCCGCGGCGTGCCGGCGTCGGAGACGAGCGCCACATCCTTCCCGCCCGACAGCCGGTGCATAACGCGGCGGGCGGCTGGCCCCTCGTTCTGGTCGTGCAGGCTCAGGAGTTCGCCGGGGGAAGCGTCGATGTGCCGCAACAGGATGCGGCAGCGTCTGGTATCTTCGCAGGCCACTGTCTCAACCGCTTTGAGGACGTTTGCCGCTCGCACGGTGAGGTCCTCCAGGTTTCCAATGGGCGTGGCCACCACGTACAGGGTTCCGGTACTCCTCGACGTTGTCATGACACGGCCCATCTGCAACGGCGGACGCCGTCAAGCGTACGCGAAGCCGCGATGCCGCTTCACGCCGACCGTGGTGGCGGTACTGGCCCTCGCGGTCGTGGCGGGATGTCAGTCCGCGAGCAAGGGCGGTCAGGACCCGACGCGCGGCGCCCCGGCGGCGGTGGTGCCTCCCGTCCTGGACCCCGCCGCGCAAGCCAGCGAGTGGGCGCGTCGCGTGCAGCATGCGTGGTCGCTTCTCGACGCGGGTGACGCTGCGGCGGCCCAGGCTGTCCGGAACGCCCTGGGGGCGGCGGTTCCCCCTGGCGAGCCGTTGGCCGGGGGGCTCGCAGGAGAATACGCCGTCGAGCTGGACCTCCTCGACGCGGGGCTTGCGCTCCGGCGCGGTGACGTCGACACGGCCGCGGAGACGCTGCGTACCCTGGGGGCCGGGAGCGTCACGACTCACCTGCGTTTCGCCTTGCTGCGCGCCGAAGTGGCCGCGGCCCGGGGCGACCACGCTGGCGCCGTGGCCGTGCTCATCGCGGTCGAAGCCCGCACCGGGGCCGAGGTCCTGACGCTCGGCAACGCGATCTGGCGGCATGGCATGCGCGTGGAGGGCTATCGCCTGGCGGACCTGGCGACCCGGGCGCGCAGCGTCGGGGAGCGGGCTTGGTGGCGGTTCCTGCAGACGTACAACGAGGCCCTGACGCCTGCCCGGCAGCGCACGCTGTGGACCGGCTGGCGGCAGGGACACCCGGACCACCCGGCAGCGCTCGCCCGACCGCCGGGCCTCGATGCGCCGGGCCCGCGGCGCATCGCCGTGCTCCTGCCGTTGTCGGGGAGCCTCGCCAACGCCGGCGAGCGTGTGCGTGACGGGTTCCTGGCCGGCTACTACGCGGCCGGACCGCTGCCGACGCAGTCGGTTGCGCTCTACGACACCGCGGCGGCTCCGGTCGATGCGCTGTACGAGGAGGCGATGGCCGGCGGCGCGGAGGCGATCGTCGGACCGCTGTCCAAGGAGAACGTCGCGCGGATGTGGGACATCGATCCGGTCCTGCCGACCGTGACGCTGAACACGATTGCGCCGCGGGCGGCCGGTGCCGGCGCGCCCCGGCTCATCCAGTTCGCCCTGGCCGTGGAGGACGAGGGACGCGCGCTGGCGCAGCGGATAGGCGTGGACGGCCGGCGACGGATCCTCGTGTTCCGGACGCGGGCGGACTGGTCGGAACGCGCGGCGGTGGCGCTCGAGACGCACCTGCCGGACGCTGTGGAGCTCGTTGATGTAGGGGTCTTCCCGGACGTCAGGGAAGTCACGAACGTGGTGGGCGCGGCGCTCGCCATCGAGGAGAGCCAGGCCCGCCAGACCGCCCTCGCGAGGCTCTTCCCCGGCGTGGAAGTCGGGTTCACGGCGCGCCGTCGGGCGGACGTGCACGCGGTGGTGGCGCTCCTGGACGGCGACCACGCCGACTCCCTGGCCGCAGCCCTGCGCTTCCACTACGCCGCGAACCTGCCCGTGTACGGTTCGTCGCAGGCGCTGCGAGGCGGCGCGCGCGCCCGGGAAGGCATGCGCGTCTGCGACATGCCCTGGCGCCTCTATCCGTCCGCCCTCAAGGCGGCGTTGCAGGACCCGTTTCCGGCCATGACCGACAACGCGGAATCGCTGTTCGCCTTCGGCGTCGACGCCTTCCGGATCGTGAACCGACTGTCCTGGCTGGCGAGTTCCCCCGAGCACCGGATCATGGGCGCGTCGGGCGTGCTCGGACTCGGCCCGGACGGGTCCGTGCATCGCGAACCGGCGTGGGCCATGGTGCGGGACGGCGGCTTCCAGCCCCTGCCGCCGCCACGGCCGCGCCGTGGCGGCTCATGACCCGCTCGCGTCGCCGGGGGCGGCGGGCGCGGCGGGCCGGCCGTCGTGCCGAGCGGATCGCGGAGCGGTTCCTGCGCAGGCGGGGCCTCGAGACGCTGGCGCGCAACTACGCGAAGCCCTGGGGCGAGATCGACCTGGTGATGCGCGACGAAGCCGTGCTCGTCTTCGTGGAGGTCCGGCTCCGCGGACCCGGTGCGTGGGAGGACGGCGCGGCCTCCGTCGACCCGGCGAAGCAGCGCCGGCTGAGCCGCACCGCGGATGCCTGGCTCAGGGAGCATCCGCGCTACGCCTCGGACGCGTCGCGATTTGACGTCGTGTCGATGTCCGGGACACACTTTTTCTCGAGCAAGGAGTGGATTGCGGATGCCTTTTGTGCGGATCGTGGATAGCCTGGGCGCGGCATGGACGTTGCTGCGTGGACTGTGTCTCGGGCTGATGCTCGGGACAGTGTCGTGCGCGACGATCACAGGCAGCGACCCGGGCGCGCGCACGCCCGGCGTCATCTTCGACGACCAGGGCATCGAGTGGGCAGCCGGGGGGGCGATCCGGGACGCCAGCGAAGCGTTGCGGGACAGCCAGATCCGCGTAACGAGCTTCAACGGGGTGGTGCTGCTGACGGGGCTGGTGGCCGAGGAGTCCCTGAAGCGGGCGGCCCAGCAGGCGGTGGAAGAGAATGTCCGCAAGGTACGCCGCATCCACAACGAGATCGAGGTCGGTCCGCCGGTCACGACGGTGTCGCGGATCAACGACCGCTGGCTGGGCACCAAGGTCAAGACCAGCCTCGTTGCGAGCGAGGAAGTGGACGCGGACCGCGTCCACGTCGTCACGCGCGACGGCGTCGTCTACCTGATGGGACTCGTCTCGCGGGTGGAAGGGGACTCGGCCGCCGACGTGGCGCGATCCGTCGTCGGCGTACAGAAGGTGGTCAAGGCGTTCGAGTACCTGGACGCCGGTTGACCCGGCGCGGGCGGCTCCCGGCCGGCCCCGTCGGCCGGGGAGACGGCTTCATTCGATGACCGTGAGTGTCGGCCTTCCCTTCTTGCCCTTGGGGGAGTCGGTGTGGGTGCGGGTTGCGGGGTCTTTTCTTGCGAGGGGTTCCCCCTCGCGCACCCCGGCTGAGGGCTCTCTTCTTGCGAGGGGTTCCCCCTCGCGCACCCCGGCTGAAGGCTCCGAACCCGCCTCCGGGCTCGTAAAGC
>JAPPHP010000462.1 GCA_028821035.1 Gammaproteobacteria bacterium
ACCCCCCCCGCCGCCCCGCGGTTCCTGTTTTTGGGTGGGGGGGGCCCGCCCCCGCCCGCTCCCCGGCTGAGGGCTCTTGCACCTCCCGCACCTTCCAGAGAAAGTACACGACCGGAAACAGGACCAGCACCACCAGCCCGGAGGTCAGCACGCCGCCGACCAGCGGCGCGGCGATGCGTTTCATGACGTCGGCGCCGGCGCCGGTGCTCCACATGATCGGTAGCAGGCCCATGACGTCGGTTGCGATGGTCATGAGGATCGGCCGCACGCGTTGCACGGTCCCGTCGCGGATCGCGCGTCCGAGGGCGGCCCGGTCGATGAGCAGGCCGCGCGCGCGGTGTTCGCGGACCGACACGTCGAGGTAGAGCAGCAGGACGACCGCGGTTTCGGCGTAGAGCCCGGCCAGGGCCACGACACCCACCCACACGGCGATGCTCAGGTTGTAGTCCAGGATGTAGAGCAGCCATACGGCGCCGGTGAGGGCGAAGGGAACGCCCGCCAGGACGAGGAGGGTCTCGGCGAGCGACTTCCTGCTCACGTAGATGATGCCGGCGATCAGTAGCAGCGTGAGGGGGATGACCAGCGCAAGGCGCCGCTCGGCGCGCTGCAGGTACTCGTACTGGCCGCTGAATTGGAAGGTGTAGCCGGGTGGCAGGGCGACGCGCTCCCGGACCGCGCGGCGCGCCGCGTCGACGTAGCTGCCGACGTCGGTGTCGCCGAGGTCGATGTAGACCCAGGCGTTCGGCCGGGCGCCCTCGCTCTTGATGCTGGGCGGCCCGACGACGTAGTCGATGCTGGCCAGGCGTCCGAGGGGGATCTGCGGGCCGGCGGGAGTCGGTACGAGCACGCCGCGCAACGCCGGCAGGTCGTCGCGCAACTCGCGGCTGTAGCGGAGGTTCACGGGGTAGCGCTCGAGCCCTTCCACCGTGGTCGTGACGTTCATGCCGCCGATGGCGGTCTGGATCACCTCCTGCACGTCGCGGACGGTCAGGCCGTAGCGGGCGATCGCGTCGCGGTCGATCGTGAAGTCCAGGTAGTTGCCGCCCAGCACCCGCTCGGCGTAGGCGCTGGCCGTCCCCGGCAGCTCTCGCACCACAGCCTCGACCTCCTGCCCGAGACGCTCGAGTTCGCCGAGGTCGGGGCCGGCGATCTTGACGCCGACATCGGTCCGGATGCCGGTCGAGAGCATGTCGATGCGGGTCTTGATGGGCATCGTCCACGCGTTCGTCAGGCCGGGGACCCGGATCGCGGCGTCCATCTCCTCCGTCAGCCGTTCGGGCGTCATCCCCGGGCGCCACGCGTCCCGCGGTTTGAGCTGGATCGTCGTCTCGATCATTGACAGGGGGGCGGGATCGGTCGCGGTGTCGGCCCGCCCAATCTTGCCGAAGACGTGCTCGACCTCCGGAAACGTCCGCAGGATCCGGTCGGTCTGCTGGAGGATCTCGCCGGCCTTCGTGATCGAGATGCCGGGCAGGGTGGTCGGCATGTACAGGAGGTCGCCCTCCCACAGGCTCGGCATGAACTCGGACCCGAGCCGCGTGAACGGCACCGCAGTGACGGCGAGCCCGAGCGCGGCGACAACGAGGACCACGGCCTTGCGGCGCAGGACGGCATCGAGCAGCGGCCGGTAGACCCAGGTGAGCAGCCGGCTCACCGGGTGCCGGTCCAGGGGCCGCAGCCGCCCGCGCACCCAGTAGCCGACGAGCACCGGGACCGTCGTCACCGCGAGGATCGCCGCGGCGGCCATCGCGTACGTCTTCGTGAAGGCCAGGGGCTTGAACAGCCGGCCCTCCTGCGCCTCCAGGGTAAAGATGGGCAGGAACGAGACGGTGATGACCAGCAGGGCGAAGAAAAGCGTGGGCCCGACCTCGCGCGTCGCCTCCGCGACGACCTGCCAGTGCGGCCGCCGCCCCCCGTCGCGGGCGAGGTGCTTGTGGGCGTTCTCCACCATGACGATGGCCGCGTCCACCATGGTGCCGATGGCCACGGCGATGCCGCCGAGGGACATGATGTTGACGTTCAGGCCCTGGGCCGTCATGACGATGAACGCGCAGAGGACGCCCACGGGCAAGGCGATCACGGCGACCAGGGCGCTGCGGACGTGGAACAGGAACAGGAGGCACACCAGGGCGACGATCAGCAGTTGCTGGAACAGGCTGACGCCGAGGCTGTCGACGGTGCGCTGGATGAGGGCGCTGCGGTCGTAGGCCACCTCGACGGTGACGCCCGGGGGCAGGCCCGGCGCGATGGCGGCGAGCCGGGCTTTGACGTCCTCGATCACCTGCAGCGTGCCGGCGCCGTGCCGCACCACGACGATCCCGCCCACCGTCTCCCCCTCGCCGTTCCATTCGGCGAGTCCCCGGCGCATCTCGGGGCCGACGCTGACGGTCGCGACGTCACGGAGCAGGATCGGCGTGCCGGCGGGGTCGACGCCGAGCGCGATCTTGCGGATGTCGTCCGCGGAGCCGATGTAGCCGCGCCCGCGGATCATGAACTCCTTCTCGGCGGCCTCGAGGAGCCGTCCGCCCACGTCGCTGTTGCTGTCCTGCACGGCGGTGCGGATCCTGGAGATCGGCATTCCGTACGCGCGCAGCCGATTGGGATCCACGGTGATCTGGTACTGCCGGACGAAGCCGCCGATGCTCGCCACCTCGGCCACGCCGGGGACGCTGGCGAGTTCGTACTTCAGGAACCAGTCCTGGATCGAGCGCAGCTCGGCGAGGTCGTGCCGGTCCGACTGGAGGGCGTACATGAAGGCCCAGCCGACGCCGGTGGCGTCCGGGCCGAGCGCGGGCGTCACGCCGGGCGGCAGCGTGCGCGCGACGTTGCTCAGGGTTTCCAGGACGCGGCTCCTCGCCCAGTACAGGTCCGTGCCGTCCTCGAAGATGACGTAGACGAAGGAGAACCCGAAGAAGGAGTACGCCCGTACCGTCCGGGCGTACGGGACGGCGAGCAGTTGCGTCGCGAGCGGGTAGGTCACCTGGTCCTCGACGATGCGCGGCGCCTGTCCCGCGTACTCGGTGTAGACGATGACCTGCACGTCCGAGAGGTCCGGAATCGCGTCGAGGGGCGCGCGCCAGAGGGCCTGGATCCCGACCACCGTGACGATGAGCGTCGCGAGGACGACGACAATCCGGTTGCGGATGGACCAGCCGACGAGTCGCTCGAGCATGGCGGTTCCTCAGTGGTGCCGATGATCCGCCGCGGGCGCGTCGTCCACGCGCGGCTCCTCCCCGGGCTCCCCTCCGGGCTCCCCCCGCGAAAGCTGCGAGATGGCGGCCCGCAGATTGCTCTCGGAGTCGATGAGGAACTGCGACGAGACCACGACGCGCTCCCCCGCGGCCAGGCCCGAGGCGATCTCCTGCATCGCGTCCGCCGTGCGTCCGAGTTCGACCTCGCGCGGCTCGAAGCCGCCGTCGTCACGCTGCACGACCACCACCGACCGCTCGCCCGTGTGCAGGACCGACTCGGCGGGGACGAGTACCGCGTCCTCGTTGGCCGCGGCGCGGACGGTGACGTCCACGTACATCATCGGACGTAGCGCCAGGTCCGCGTTCTCGACCTCGACGAAGGCCGTCAGGGCCCGGGTCTCGGGGTTGACGGCGGACCGGAAGAACAGGATCGTGCCGGTCCATCTGCGACCGGGGAAGGCGTCGACCTCGATGGAGGCGGGACTGCCCTCGCGGACGTGGCGGAGGTCCTCCTCGTAGAACTCGGCCTGGGCCCAGAGCGTCGAGTGGT
>JAPPHP010000250.1:0-2200 GCA_028821035.1 Gammaproteobacteria bacterium
GCCCGGTCGCTGGCGGCGCAGGCCGCGGCGGGCGCGGAGGTGGCGGCCCTCGGCATGTTCGAGCAGGGCTTTTACGACCGGGTCGGTTTCGGCTCCGGCTCGTACGAGCATTACTTCGTCTTCGATCCGGCGTCCCTGAACGTCGACCGCGGATTCCGGCCCCCGCGGCGCCTGACGACGGCGGACTGGGCCGACATCCACGCGTGCATGCTGCGGCGCCGCCGCGGCCATGGCGGCTGCACCCTCGCGCCGCCGCGCGTGGTCGAGTGCGAGATGGCGTGGACGGACGATGCCTTCGGGCTCGGCTACCGCGACGCGGCCGACGGCGGCCTGTCGCACTTCGTGTGGGGCGAGGCGCCCGGCGAGCACGGGCCATACGAGATCAACTGGATCGGCTACGAGAACGTCGATCAACTCATGGAACTGCTCGCCCTCATCCGCGGCCTCGGGGACCAGGTTTCGTCCGTGGCCATGCTCGAGCCGCCCGACATCCAGTTGCAGGACGTCCTCGGGCAGCCGTTCCGGCACCGCCGCAACACAGAGCGCGGCAAGTTCGCAAACCGCCACGAGACGATGGCGCACTGGCAACTGCGGATCCTGGACCTGGCCAAGTGCCTCGCCAAGACACGGCTTCCCGGGCCGGAGCTCTGCTTCAACCTCAAGCTCACGGACCCGGTGACGGAGTATCTGGACGGGGACAACGAGTGGTCGGGCGCGGGCGGGGACTACGTGGTTACGCTGGGTGAGGACTCGTCCGCGGAGGCCGGATCGTCCGCGGCACTGCCGACGCTCCAGGCATCGGTGGGCGCGTTCAGCCGCGTATGGTGTGGTGTGCGCAGCGCTTCGGTGCTGTCCGCCACGGCCGACCTGCGTGCGGACCCCGGCCTCCTGCGGGCGCTCGACGAGAAGATCCGGCTCCCGCAGCCGCGGCCCGGGTGGGATTTCTGAAGGGTTCGGAGGGACCGGCATGACGGCACACGACGACATCGCGTTCCGCCCGATGGTGGCTGAGGACATGGACCGCTACCCGATCGGCTGCCAGGGATCGCCGGAGGATGTCGCGGCGCGCATTCGCGACCTCGGCGCGAGCGCGATCCTGGCCTTCGACGGCGCCCGTCACGTGGGCCAGTTGCAGTTCCGGCGCTACGATCCGGGCCTGCGCTCGCCCAAGGGCGTGTACGAACCCGCCTACTGGGGCGACTTCGGCGAGCGCGCCCCGGACTTGGGCGACAACGCCCTCGCGGTGTTCTGCTACCACGTGGGGCAGACGGACGACTCCGAGCAGCGTGACCCGGCGTACTTCGGGCGCGGCATCGGGCTCGCCCTGCTCGATAGCCTGCTCGACTGGGCGGGGGAGCGAGGGTTTGACGCCGTCGTCGCCAAGGCCACCCCCGCGGCGCGGCCCGTCATGACGATGATGGGCGGGCAGCCCGTGGACGCTTATCGCGAGCGTGGCTTCGAGATCGCCGCGACCTGGGTCGACGAGCAGGTGCGGGAGATGGTCCTCGAGCGTGGCCTTGCGACTCCCGCGGCGGACGCCGCCGACGCGTGGCAGGTGAGCTGCTGCGTGAAGGCCCTGTAACGCGATGGTCACCATCCTCGACGGCGGCATGGGCGGAGAACTCATCCGGCGGGGCGTCGCCGAGCGCACCGGGCTCTGGTCGGCCAAGGCCCTCATCGACGATCCGGAGGCGGTCGTCCGAGCCCACCTCGACTATATCGCCGCCGGGGCGCAGGTCATCACGACCAACAGCTACTCCACGATCCCGAGCTACTTGTGCAAGGAAGACCTCGAGTCGCGCTACGTGGAGCTGACGGCCCTGTCGGGTGAACTGGCCAGGCGGGCCGTGCGGGAGTCGGGCGTGGACGTGCGGGTCGCCGGGTGCCTGCCGCCGCTCTCCGAGAGCTACCGGGCTGACCTCGTGCCGTCCGACGAGGAAGCGCGGCCGGTGTACGAGAACCTGGTTCGCGCACTCGAACCCAACGTGGACCTCTTCCTGTGCGAGACGATGTCGTCGGCGCGGGAGGCGCGCAACGCGGCGTGCGCGGCGCGGGTGGCCGGTCGGGCGCGCGGACTGCCCGTGTACGTCTCCTGGACCCTTGCGGAGACACCGGGCGGCGGGCTGCGCAGCGGGGAATCCATCGAGCAGGCACTCGACGCCGTGGCGGACCTGGCGATCGACGCGTACCTCTTCAACTG
>JAPPHP010000250.1:2300-3740 GCA_028821035.1 Gammaproteobacteria bacterium
CGGTCTAGTGTAGGAAGCTCTTCTCGCGGAGGGCCGGTACGACCGCGGCAATGCGTCCGAAGTCGCGATCGTGGTGGAGCAGGGTGAGGTCGGCCTCGATCGCGGCTTGCGCGATCAGGCAGTCGAAGCCGGGTCCGACCGTTACGCCTTGCCGGCGGCAGTCCAGATGGATGCGCGCGGCTGCCTCGTGGCTAGCCAGCGGCTCCTCGAACGCGACGAATCGCTGCCCGCCGAGGTAGTCCCGCAATCGGTCAAACGACGCCGCATCGCGAGCGCCGCGCAGGATCTCGAAGTAGATCGGGTGGGTGATGACGACGGCGAGGGGATTGCGCAGAAGGTCCCGCAGGAAATCGATGTGGGGTCCCGCGCGACCGCGCAGGTAGTCGATCCACACGGAGGTATCGACAAGATACATCGCGTTCTCCCGTTGCGAGGCTGGGCCCTCGCGTGCCGTTCACTCGCCGGCGGCTCGCAGCGCCTTGTGGTCGTAGTCCGGATCGAGCAGGTCCGAGCCCTCGAGGTCTCTCAGGTCGAGTCGTTTCCGGTGGGCCACGAACTCGCGCAAGGCCTGGTGGACCACGGCCCGCTTGGTGCTGATTCCGCTCAACGCCTGTGCCTCCCGAACGAGCTCGTCATCGAGTTCGATGTTGGTCCTCATCACGTTGTACACCATTCGATATGCATTGGTCTGTGTATATCACGCCGCGGAAGGAACGGTCAAAGGTCGGCAGGTCGGACCGCTCGAACAGAGAGGTCTGTAGCGGCCGGTGCCGGTCACCAGTTCTCCCCGAAGGGCCGGATCACGGCGTCGAACGTCCACGCCGACCTTGGCTGGTGGGCGAGGTGCCACACCTCTCCGGCGATGTCGTCGGGCTTGCAGAAGTAGTCGTCCGGCGCGTCCGGATTGCGGCGCCGCGTCCACTCGAGGTCGATCACCGCGTCGATGGCGACGTAGCCGACGTGGACGCCCTGCGGCCCGAGCGTGCGGGCCATGGACTCCGCCAGGATGCGCTGCGCGGCCTTGGTCGGCGCGAACCCGGCGAACGCGGGCTTGCCCCGGTAGGCCGAGGTGTTGCCCGTGCAGACGATCGCACCGGCGCCGCGCTCCACCATGGCCGGGGCGAGCAGCTTCCCGAGGTGCAGCAACGCGAGCGTGTTCACCTGGAAGTTGCGCTCGAGCACCTCGGCATCGATGTCGAGGAAATCGCCGAACGCGCCGCCGACGGCGTTGTGGACGAGGACATCCGGATGCCCGAGCTGGCCGCGGACCGCCTCCACGACCTCGGCGAGCCGTTCGGTGTCGGTGACGTCGCAGGGAAACGCGGTGGCGCCGTCGATCTGCGCCTCGAGCGCGCTGAGCCGCGTGGCGTCGCGCGCGAGCATCGCGACGCGATACCCCCCGGCGGCGAAGCGGCGCGTGATGGCGGCGCCGGTCCCCGG